>JACFMZ010000165.1 GCA_019455105.1 Bacteroidota bacterium
GAAAAACACTGCGCAACGGACTTCGTTCGTTAAACATTCCTCCCGAAGCGATTGAACAGGTTTCGCTTAATCTCGATCAGCGCCCTGAAGAATTAACGGTGAAAAATTTTATTACGTTAGCCGATGAACTGCAGCACTATGTTTTACCTTTACACTCCATAGAAACGGAGCAAGACCATGACTTCTGAGAAAATTATTATACAAGATTATTTGGAGGTGGATGACGAATTATTAACCGATATTCGTGATCTCATACAGACAAAATCCGATTTGCTGATTAAAAATATTCTCAACGATTTATATCCGCCGGATATTGCGCATTTAATGAATCGTTTGGATTATGAAGAGAGCGATTATATTTTCTCGCTTCTTTCCACCGAAGAACAAAGCCAGGTTCTGGTAAAGTTAGATGACGATCATCGCAACTATTTTCTGCAAAACCTGACGAAAACAGAACTGACGGAAATTGTTGAAGAACTGCCGACCGACGAAGCTACCGATATTGTTTCGGAACTTTCGAAAGAAAAAGCCGAAGAAGTTTTTGAAACTCTCGATAAAGAAAATCTGCATGAATTAAAAGAACTGCTGCAGTACGAAGGAAACACCGCCGGCGGTATCATGCAGAAGGAAGTTCTGGTGGTGCAGAAAAACGATACGGTAAAAAAAGCCATTCAAATGCTGCGGCGTGCTGCCCGCGAAGATGAACATATTAAAAAACATTATTCCATTTTTGTGGTTGATGAAGGAGGCGTTCTTATCGGTTTGCTTCCTATTTCCGAACTGGTGCTTCTTTCGCCGCAGCGGCGGATTTATAAGGTGATGGAGAAAGACGTTATCAGCGTTACCACGAATATTGATCAGGAAGAAGTGGCGCATATCTTCAAAAAATATAATCTCGTTTCCATTCCTGTCGTAGATTTTCAAAATCGTCTCGTGGGAAAAATTATGGTGGACGATATTGTAGATGTTATGCAGGAAGAACATGATGAAGATGTGGCGAAAATGATTGGTTCCGATGCGGACGAAATGGAAAGCCGCTCTCCCTCGCAGATTGCGCTTCTTCGTCTTCCGTGGGTTCTTATTACCCTTTTTATTGAACTGCTCGCCGGCGTGGTCATTCATCAGTTTGATGAAACATTATCAACAGTGTTGCTGCTTGCTTCCTTTATGCCGATTATTTCGGCAATTTCCGGCAACACCGGATTACAATCCGCCGCCATTATTGTGCGCGGACTGGCAACGGGACATGTGCATCTTTCGGAATGGTGGATTCCGCTGCGTCGGCAGTTTCATACCACGATTATTATCGGCGGAGCGTGCGGCGTAGTTATCGGCATTATCGGCGCGGTGTGGTACGGAAAAATTTTATTCGGCGTCGTGGTCGGTGTCTCGATGTTTATCTCGGTTAATATTTCCGGGCTGGTCGGCACCGGCGTACCGATGATTTCAAAAAGTCTCGGCTTTGATCCGGCAATGACCGCCGGACCGTTTGAAACAGCGTTTCAAGATGTGATTGGAATTTCAATTTTTCTTTCCATTGCCACAATGCTTCTGCATTGGTTAGTCTAACATGAAGAAACGATTTTCTTTTCTTACGGCAGCGGATGCGATAACGATTGTTTTTGTTTTGGTTCTTTCAATTCTTGAAGGAATTTTTTTTCTCCGCATTGCCGATGCCGGAATATATCTTGTTGCCAATACGGCGCTGGCGCTCTTCATCTTTTTTTCCGCGCTGCATTGTGAAAATAAACGTGACCGGCGAAATCTCTTCATTGGTTTTCTTCATGATTGGTATCTCGTTCCGGCAATTCTGTTTATCTACACACAATCGTCGTCCATTGCGTTTCCGATTCATCAGCGGGATTATGATGCCGTGTTAATTTCCATTGACCGATGGATGTTCGGCACTGACCCGACGGCGTGGATCTCCCGCTTTGCTCATCCGCTGCTTACCGAAATTTTGCAGCTTGCATATTCTTCGTACTATCTGTTTTTTATTCTTTTATTTATTGAATTATACCGGCGGAACGATAGAAAAGATTTTTTTTACGGCGGAATGCTGATTGTGTACGGTTTCTATTTATCCTACATCGGCTATCTGCTGGTTCCGGCGGTGGGACCAAGATTTACGCTGCATAATTTTTTTTCCATAAACGAAGAACTGCCGGGACTTTTTTTTACGCCGCTGCTTCGCGCTGTTATTAATTCCGGAGGAGGCATACCGGCGGATTCACTTCATCCGCTTGCTGCCGTTCACCGCGATGCTTTTCCAAGCGGACACACGGAGCTGACGCTCACGGCAATCTATCTTGCCTTTCGCACCGGAGTAAAAAGCCGCTGGTTTATTGCCGTAACCGGAACGCTTCTCATTCTTTCCACCGTGTATATGCGCTACCATTATGTTATTGATGTGCTGAGCGGTATCGGTTTCTTTTTCTTTACCGTGTGGAGCGGAAAATATTTACACTGCTGGTGGAATAAAAATCGAGAGACAAATTTCTTGCCAACGTAAGCATTTTTTGGTATATTGTAACACTTTAAAAGCCATCCTCTTGTTTCAGGATGGTTTTTGCTCTTAAAGAAGCTGTAACAGTTTTTTCAGGGATTGGGTAACCATTTTTCACGCGGTTAAAATTGCCTACGAAATAAAAGAGTTTTTAATCTTTCAAGTTCTATGGTGGCCATAGTTCAGTTGGTTAGAACGCCAGGTTGTGGCCCTGGAGGTCGTGGGTTCAAATCCCACTGGTCACCCCAGTAAAAAAAGAAATACTGCTCCCGTCGTCTAGGGGTTAGGACACGAGCTTTTCAAGCTTGTAACACGGGTTCGATTCCCGTCGGGAGTACAAAACAAATCCTGCTCAAATGCAGGATTTTTTATTTTCTTCAGGACGAACTTTTCAAGTGCCGAAGGCATCCCCTTGGGACTTGTAACACGGGTTCGATTCCCGTCGGGAGTACAAAACAAATCCTGCTCAAATG
>JACFMZ010000028.1 GCA_019455105.1 Bacteroidota bacterium
GGGCTGGAGAAGGTCCCAAGGGTTTGGCTGTTCGCCAATTAAAGCGGTACGTGAACTGGGTTCAGAACGTCGTGAGACAGTTCGGTCCCTATCCTATGCGGGCGCAGGAAACTTGAGGAGTCTCGTTCTTAGTACGAGAGGACCGGAATGAACGGACCGACGGTGAATGAGTTGTCACGCCAGTGGCATTGCTCAGTAGCCATGTCCGGATGGGATAAGCACTGAAAGCATCTAAGTGCGAAACCCGCTCCAAGATTAGGTTTCCCTTCCCGATTTATCGGGACTAAAGAATCCAAGGAGATGACTTGGTTGATAGGCTGCAGATATAAACACAGTAATGTGTGAGTCGAGCAGTACTAATAATTCGTGAGACTTACCAATTATGTTTATTGATCACACTATGATGCATCAATAAACTTGAAAAGATTAATTCCTTCTTCTTAATTTTATTTTTTATTCAGGTGTCTTTATCGCGGGTGTTACACCTCTTCCCATTCCGAACAGAGAAGTTAAGCCCCGCAGAGCCGATGGTACTATATGGGTAACTGTATGGGAGAGTAGGACGGTGCCTGATTTATTTTTTAGATTCCCGTCTTATCATTAAGACGGGATTTTTTTTATTATTTTCATTCTGCCTATCGAAATTGATACAGTGTTCTTTTTTCTTTTTATTAAAGCGATAGAATTTGTATCTTAAGCTCATCTTCATTCTTCATCTTAATTAAAACGTTTTGGTATGAAAATTTTAATTACCGGTATCGGCGGCTTTGCTGGAAGTCATTTAGCAGACTATGTTGTGTCGCATCAACAACATCATATCTACGGAATTATGCATGATGTTGAAAAAATTGATAATTTATCTCACCTTAAAAATAAAATAAATCTTTTTCAGTGCGATATCAGTGAATTTCAGCCGGTGTTTAAAACCATAAAGGAGACTAATCCGGATATTATTTTTCATCTTGCCGGACAAGCATTTGTTCCAAGCTCTTTTGAATTTGCCGCTGAAACATTTCGAACCAATGTTATCGGAACAATTAATATTTTTGAGGCCGTAAAAGCGTGTGAAATTAATCCACGCATTGTCGTGGTAACTTCCGGAGAGGTGTATGGAGAAACGTTCGGGCTTCCCGCGCTGCATACCGAACAATCAATTCCACAGCCCGTAAATCCGTATGCGGCAAGTAAAACCAGCGTTGATTATATAGCGCAAACGTACAAAAAATTTGAAGGTTTAAATATTGTTATTGCCCGACCGTTCAATCATACCGGTCCGAGACAGAAACCGAATTTTGTCTGTTCTTCCCTTGCAAAGCAGATTATTGAAATTGAAAAACAAAAATCTCAACCGATGCTGCGAGTCGGTAATATTAAAGCACGAAGAGATTTTACCGATGTAAGAGATATTGTGCGCGGATATTGGATGCTTTCACAAATTGAAAATAAATCCAATTTTATTTTTAATCTTTGTTCGGGAAGAATTTTTTCAATCGAAGAAATAATTCATTCCTATCAGGAAATTACCGGGAAACAATTTACATTAAATGTTGAACCAAAGCGTTTGCGAGGATACGATATTCAACTTCTTGCCGGCAATGCCAGTGCCATTAACCATTCTGTAGGGTGGAAACCTGAAATTCCGTTCACTCAAACATTACATGATATACTGGAATATTGGAGAACAAAAGGAAATTAACATGTCAAAAATTGCACTTATCACAGGAATAACCGGACAAGATGGATCGTATTTAGCCGAACTATTGCTTTCAAAAGGATACACCGTTCACGGCGTGATACGCAGAAGCAGCTCATTCAATACCGAACGGGTTGATCACATTTATAATAATCCTGAAGTTTCAGGAAAAAGATTCTTTCTTCATTACGGCGATGTAACCGACACAAGCAACATTAATCGACTTCTCGAAAAAATTAAGCCTAATGAAATTTACAATCTCGCAGCTCAAAGCCATGTTAAAGTTTCATTTGAAGTGCCGGAATATACGGCAGAAGTTGATGCCGTCGGCACGCTGCGTTTTTTGGATGCCATTCGTGAAACTGGAATTAAAACAAAATTTTACCAGGCATCAACCAGCGAATTATTCGGAAAAGTTCAGGCAGTTCCGCAGAATGAAAAAACGCCGTTCTATCCCCGAAGTCCGTATGGTGTGGCAAAAATTTACGGCTATTGGATTGTGGTGAATTACCGCGAGGCGTATAACTTGTATGCCTGTAATGGAATTTTATTCAATCACGAATCTCCGCGGCGCGGCGAAACATTTGTCTCGCGAAAAATTACCATGGCGGCGGCAAAAATAAAAATAGGTCATCAGGAAAAATTAACGCTCGGAAATTTAAATGCGAAGCGGGATTGGGGCTACGCGCCGGAATACGTGGAAGGAATGTGGCGGATGCTTCAGCAGGAACAACCGGAAGATTTTGTGCTGGCAACCGGCGAAACGCATACCGTGCGCGAATTTGTGGAAGCAACATTTGATGAGCTTGGAATTTTTATTAAGTGGCAGGGAGAAGGCGAACACGAAGTCGGTGTTTCAAAGGATGGAAAAGTGTTGGTCGGTATCGATTCTAAATATTACCGCCCGACGGAAGTGGATCTTTTGATTGGCGACGCTTCAAAGGCAAAAGCAAAGCTCGGCTGGGAAGCAAAAACAAAATTTAACGATCTTGCGCGGTTAATGGCAAAAGCTGACTATGAATTGGTGAAACGCCGGGGTTATTAAATGGAAAAGCGTTCAAAAATATTTGTTGGCGGCCATAAGGGATTAGTCGGCTCGGCAATATTACGATTGCTTCACGAGCGCGGATATTCAAACATAATCTTTCGAACGCGCCAGGAATTAGATTTAACGGACCAACGGGCGATAAAAATATTTTTCGAAAAGGAAAAACCGGAATATGTTTTTCTTGCGGCGGCAAAAGTGGGCGGCATTTTGGCAAACAATACCTATCCCGCCGAATTTATTTTTTCGAACCTCGAAATTCAAAATAATATTATTCATCAATCATATCTTCACGGCGTAAAAAAACTCTGCTTCTTAGGAAGTTCGTGTATTTATCCAAAATTTTCGCCGCAGCCGATAAAAGAAGAATATTTGTTGGATGGGAAACTGGAACCGACGAACGAACCGTATGCCGTTGCCAAAATAGCCGGAATAAAAATGTGTCAGGCGTATAACCGACAATACGGAACAAAGTTTATTTCAGTGATGCCGACAAATTTATACGGGCCCAACGATAATTTTGATTTACAAAATTCTCACGTGCTGCCGGCATTAATTCGTAAGTTTGTGGAAGCAAAAGAAAAGAATGAAAAATTTGTTACCTTATGGGGAAGCGGCAGACCGAAGCGCGAATTTTTGTATGTTGATGATATGGCGGATGCATGTATTTTTTTAATGAAGAATTATCATGACTCCGAAATTATCAATATCGGAACCGGCGAAGATATTGCTATTTCCGAACTTGCTCTTATTATTAAAAATATCGCCGGCTTTTCCGGAGATATTGTTTTTGATTCCTCCAAACCGGATGGAACGCCGAGAAAACTCCTGGATGTGTCAAAAATTAATTCGTTAGGATGGAAAGCAACTGTTCATTTAAAAGACGGTATCGCAAAAACAATAGAATGGTATAAAAACAATTTAAAACTTTCATAATATTTCTATGAAAAAAATTATTTTTTTCGTTGCTGTAGTAACAGTGCTCAATTACTTTAATCATGTAATTGCTCAATCAAAAGCGGTATTAAAAGCTGAAGCAGAATCACAACTTCAGACAATGTCCCCCGATCAAATTGATGCGGCAATAAAGCAATACGGATTGACTCGTTCTGAGGCAGAATCAAAAGCCCAAGAACTCGGTATTAACCTTGATGATTATCTCAAAGGACTTAGCAGCACTGTTCCTCAGCAAAATGTTCCTCTGCCAACACCAGCAGTAGTTAATTCTCAACAAGCTCCGACAATTAATGATACTCTTCAAACTGCCGTTGAAAGAGCCGCGGTGTCTTCTGCTCTGGATGCACAAAAAAAACAAACAGCGTTACTGACAAAAGAAATTGAGCCGGGTGAGCAAGAACTTTTTGGACAGTCATTATTTAAAACAACTCAAGCAAATTTTGAACCCTCTCCGTCAATTTCCGATAAAGATTATGTGGTCGGCGCCGGCGATGTTTTAAAAATTTCACTTTGGGGAGATGCAGAGTTTACCAGTGAATTTACCGTTGATAAAGATGGAAGAATAATCGTTCCGAGCGTCGGACCAATTTTTGTTTCGGGATATACGCTGGAGAATGCAAAAAAGCGCATTGAAGTGTCAATGTCCAAATCATATTCCGGACTCGTCGCCGTGCCGCCGAGAATTTTTATGGATCTTTCAATTTCAAAACTGCGCCCTATTCGTGTTTTTATTATGGGTGAAGTTTTGAGTCCCGGCGGATATTTTGTAAGCAACTTCGGCAGCGTTTTTAATTCGCTCTTTGCTGTCGGAGGTCCGAAGGTCAGCGGTTCAATGCGGGATATTCTCTTGGTGCGAAATAATAAAACTGTTGCCCATGTTGATTTGTATGACTATTTACTCGGCGCAACGAAAACCAATGATATTAGAGTAAATGATAATGATATCATCTATGTTCCGCTTCGCGGTAAAACCGTGCGAATCACCGGCAACGTTCGCCGAACATTTCGCTTTGAATTATTACCGAATGAAAATCTTAAAAAACTTATTGAGTTTTCCGGCGGATTGAAATCGGATGTGTATCGGGATCGTATTCAAATTGACCGTATTGTTCCATTTAAAGAACGCGTGAAAGACCAGCCGGATAGAAAAATTATTGATGTTGATTTTAAAGATATTGCGGAAGGGAAAAAAGATTTTCAACTTGAAGACGGCGATATTGTAACGTTATTTTCAATTACAAATCAAAAATTAAATTATGTTACTATTACCGGCGATGTATGGCACCCGGGTACATTTCAATTAGATAAAATTAAAACGATTAAAGATTTAGTTCTTGCCGCTGACGGCGCTCAGCCGACTGCGTTTCTGGATAAAGCAGAACTTTCACGAAAATATATTGACGAGAGGCAAGTCGTTATTTCTATTGACCTTAAAAAGGCATTACAGGGAGACCCGAAACATAACCTTGTGTTGCAATCATGGGATTCCTTGCGGATTTATTCAAAGTATGAAATCAATCCTCAGCAGACTGTAACGCTGCAGGGTTCGTTTAAAGAACCAGGAGTTTATCCTTACGCGGATAGTTTAACGTTATATAATGTTCTTTATACAACTCTTGCCGACACAGCTCTACGCAAACATATATTACTGGAACGGGCAGATCTTATCCGTCAAAATCCGGATCGACGCACTTCCCGAATTGTTTCATTTAATCCTTGGAAAATATTTACAACAGGAGAAGGTGATACAACCCTGCTCGGATTTGATAAAGTAATTTTATATTCCCGCAGTACCATGGAAATTGTAAATGATACGGTGGAAATTTTTGGGAAAGTAAAAAATCCGGGAAGATATCGCTTGTCAGAAAATATGACATTAAAAGATCTTCTTATGCAGGCAGGCGGGTATACTATTGATGCGTGGGCAGTGAATGCGGAAGTCGCAAGAAAAGAAAGAATTTTTGGAGGGAAAGATTCTCTTATAAGAATCTATTTCACCGATCTCCCGAATTTTTTTGATACGACAACTTCTCGTATGCAGCAGTTGCAAGCTCCGGCCGGAAGATTTTTATTGAAAGGCAGCGATCAGGTTTTTATTCGTCCGAATCCGGACTTTATGGATCAGCAGCTTGTCTCAATTACCGGAGAAGTAATGTATCCCGGCAAATATGCTCTTTCAAAAAGAAATGAAAGTGTTTCCGATTTAATTAAACGTGCAGGGGGAATTAATCCCGTAGGATATGCGCGAGGCGGAAAACTCTATCGTTATGATGATACCTTGCGTTTCAATCTAGAAAAAGCTCTCAACAATCCAAAGGGTGATGATGATATTATTTTACAAATGAATGATGTAATCAATATTCCCCATAAACCAAATACCGTAATGGTAACTGGTGCAGTGGAGAATCCCGGTATATATGGTTACGTTGCAGGTGAATCTCGTAATTTTTACTTGGACCGTGCCGGCGATGTGACTGACAGTGCGGATTTTGTTCTTGTTATGTATCCCGAAGGATATACCGAAAAGACAAGTCTGCGATGGTTGTTTGGCGATAATCCATCCATTCCTGATGGAACAATCATTCATGTTGCGAAAATAAAATCGGAGCCGCCGAAAGATCAAAAGAACGGTGAAGATGTTGATATAGGTAAAACTCTCCGGGATACGTTAACATATATGGCGAGCGTTATAACCCTGGTTATTCTAATTCGTCAATTGTAAAATCATTAGAATGTGTTTAAAAATAAAAACGTCCCGAAAATAAATTCGGGACGTCTTGGGAACGTGGTGAAGCGGAGGGCAGTTACTTCACCAGCGTCATTTTTTGGGTTATAGAATTTTTTTCAGTTTCTACTTTGTAAAGATATACTCCGTTGGCAGCCTTTTCTCCGGTTTCATTATCGCCGTTCCACTGTATTGTATGCACTCCGGCTTTCAAGGTATGATTTGCCAGCATCTTTACTTTCTGTCCGATTAAATTATACACAACAACTTTTACTTTTGTAGTTTGTGAAAGCGTAAAAGAAATATTTGCCTCAGAATTATGACAAGAAGCGCAGCTTTTTGTAACAACATTTTCTAATTCGCCGCCTAAAGCAAGACATGAAACTAACAATAAACTGAGTAACGAAAACTTCATTTAAATCCTTTTTACTTTAACTGTAATATATTTTCCAATAAGTATGCCAATTAAATATTATAAAAATAAAAGATTTTAAGCTGGTGAATTTCAACCTTTGAGAAACTTATTGTTTATAATTTCCAAAAATGAGAATTAATCTTTTCTAATAAGTTATTGTATTTATTGATTTTATCAATTAATGAAGATACTTTGTAGTAAAGTTTAACAACAAAACCCCCTGTTTTATGTTTTCTAAAAATACACAACCGGCTTCTTCTTCAGATTCTAAAGAGCAAATAACGAAATTATTACGATCGGCAGATGAGTTTTTTCGCTATCGAAATTTTGATGCCGCTATTGCAGAAATAGAAAAAGCTCTTCAACTTGATCCTAAAAACTCGCTTGCCCGCTCGTTTATAGAACGAATTAAGCTTACTCAAAAACAGACTCAGCTGAAAGATGTTGTTTCACATTCTTCCGGTGAACTTTCTGCCGAAGAAAAATTGAAAATGCTGAATGATCGGTTTGCCGCCATTGAACAACATCTGGCGCAAAAAGATTATAAGCGGGCGATGGATAAAGTTGCTGAAGTTTTTGGAATAGATCCGACAAACTTTTATGCTAAAGCGTATTCAGACCGTATTGATGAATTAATGCGGATAGAGCGGGAAGAAAAAGCAAAACAAATCTCCCAAGTAAAACACGATTTTGATGATAAAGCGTCCATGCCGAAAGGCAGCTGCTCAATGTATCATGAATTGCTGAAAGAAGCATGGTTCGATGGAAAAATAACGCCCGAGGAAGAAGCAGAGCTGAAAAGAGTTCGTGAAATATTCGGAATAAGCATAAAAGAACATTATGAAATTGAACATAACGTAAAAATTGAAGCATACGTAGAAGCACTTCAGCTTGCCTGGAAAGACGGCGTGGTTACGGAAAATGAACGCAAAGTTCTCGAACTCATGCGTCAACGGTATATGATTTCTCCCGAAGAACATCTTTCGGCAGAAGATAAAATTAAAGAGGCACGGCGTACCTCATCTTCTAGAGGAGTAATATTGGTCGTGGATCCTGATCCTGAAAGTCTTGCAAATATTAGTAAAGCCTTAAAAAAGAGAAACTTTGATGTTGATACCACTCATCGTGTTGAAGATGCACTCGAAGTAATTGTTTCAAAAACGCCGCACTTAATTATTAGTGAAATTTATTTTTCATTAAGCAGTATTGACGGTTTTTCCTTCTTTAAAAAGCTTCGTGAGTTGGAAAATTTTAAAAATATTCCTTTTATGTTTTTAACTTCCATGAAGGATAGTAAAATTGCGCGTGCCGGTCTGCGTTTGGGAATGGATAATTTTTTCCAAAAACCGGTTGATATAAAACTTCTTGTCGCCACGGTTGAAGGAAAATTCCTCAGTAACAACTAAATCAAGATTGCAAAACCAAATCGATTTTCGTACATTGTTTACCGCTGGTGGCTGTAGCTCAGTTCCCGAAGGGATTCCTTCGGAATTGGGAGAGCGATTCGTCCCGACAAAGTCGGGATAGGACGGGAGAGAAAAGAAACAGAAAAAATTTTGGGGCTGTAGCTCAGTTCCCGAAGGGATTCCTTCGGAATTGGGAGAGCGATTCGTCCCGACAAAGTCGGGATAGGACGGGAGAGAAAAGAAACAGAAAAAATTTTGGGGCTGTAGCTCAGTTCCCGAAGGGATTCCTTCGGAATTGGGAGAGCGATTCGTCCCGACAAAGTCGGGATAGGACGGGAGAGAAAAGAAACAGAAAAAATTTTGGGGCTGTAGCTCAGTTTGGGAGAGCGATTCGTTCGCAACGAATAGGTCGGGAGTTCGATCCTCCTCAGCTCCACAGACTAAAACTTTAACGCCAAGCGCTGTACAACTTTATAGTTAGACAATCCTGCCAGGTCCGGAAGGAAGCAACAGCCTCTGATTAAGAGTGTGATACAGTTAGCTTGGCTTTTTATTTTAAATTTTGCAGATTATTTTATGTTCTACGTTTATATTTTAGTCAGTCAAAAAGATGGTTCGTTATACACGGGACAAACGAACGATTTAAAAAAACGACTTAAAAAACATAATGCAGGAAATTCAAAATCAACAAAAAGTAAAACTCCATACGATTTAGGATATTTTGAAATAATCCAAACGCGCGCTGAAGCAATGTGGCGCGAATGGGAGTTGAAAAAACAATTTAGTACGGAATACAAAAAGAAACTAATTGCTGAATTTGACCCTGTAAAAATAAATAAAGTTTTAAGTTAAGCAACCCCGCCAAGTCCGGCCTATGGCTCGTAGAGAAGGAAGCAACAGCTCAACGAGTCGTAGACCTCTGATTAAGAGTGTGATACAGTTAGCTTGGCTTTTTATTTCTATATCTTCAATAACTCACTAAAAAGCAATAACTTACATCGACTTTCTTTCCTTGCTCGACAGTCAATATTTTCGTATTTTTAATAGAAGTGTTTAGAAAAAACACTGTAATTCAAATGTTTTTAGAAATTTATGCAATAAAACGCTCAGCGTAATATTGCGGAAAATTAGGAATTAATGCGCAAAGAGATATTGATTAATTCGGTAGGCAATGAAATTCGAATTGCCATAACCGAAGATAGTAAACTTGCCGAATTGTTTGTAGAAACGCCGGAAAAAGAAAGAATGGTCGGCGATATTTACCTCGGCAGAGTTGCAAGAGTAATGCCAGGAATTCAGGCGGCATTTATCGATATTGGAATGCCGCAAGATGCATTTCTCCATTTTTCAGATATCAGCAATTCGCAGGCGAAGTACGACGCAATGCTTGATGAAGATGAAGACGACGATGATGAAGAATTTTCAGATACTGAGCATGCTGATAAAAATTCAAACGGCGCGCTTGCCGTCGAACAAAAAACCAAAGCTCAAAAACCGCAGCATCGCCAGCCGCGCGAAGTTAATCTCACCAAAGGACAGCAGATAATTGTTCAAATAACAAAAGAACCGGTGGGGAAAAAAGGTGTTCGCGTTACTTCTGATGTTTCTCTTCCCGGAAGATTTTTAGTGCTGCTTCCGTTTGACGGTAAAGTCGGCATTTCAAAAAAAATCAGCAGTTTTAAGGAGCGCCGCCGCCTTCGAAAATTAGTCCGTACCATTCTTCCTCAAAACTTCGGCGTTATCGTTCGAACGAATGCTGAAAACCAAGATGAGAAATTATTTTTACAGGATCTCGAAAGTCTTCTTGAAACCTGGCGCAAGGTTGAAAAAAGCGTGAAGGAAGAAGAGCCGCCGGCGCTGGTATATAAAGATATGGCAACGACTTCCAGTGTTATACGCGATCTTTTTCGCGATGATGTTCAGCGTGTGGTGATTGACGATAAAAAATTATTCAAAGAAATTAAAGCATACATCAAAGTTTACTCTCCTGAATGGATTGAACGGCTTGAATTTTACAACAGCCGTGAACCGATTTTCGATAACAGCGGCGTAGAAAAAGAAATTGCGACCACCCTTTCCCGCAAAGTGTGGCTGAAAAACGGCGGCTACATTATTTTCGACCAAACCGAAGCCATGACGGTTATTGATGTGAACAGCGGACGCTATGCGGCAAAGCAAGAACAAGAACAAAATTCCCTTCGCATAAATCTTGAGGCTTCCCGGGAAATTGCCCGCCAAATCCGCTTACGTGATTTGGGTGGAATTATTGTTGTCGATTTCATTGATATGGAAGATGATAAGAATAAGAAAAAAGTTTACGACGAAATGCGAAAAGAATTTAAACGAGACCGCGCGAAGCATACCATTCTTCCTCTGACGGATTTTTGTTTAATGCAGATAACCCGCCAGCGTATTCGTCAGTCAATTATTCATAGTTTTACCGAGCCGTGTCCGACGTGCGGAGGCAGCGGAATGGTTCAATCGA
Source organism: Bacteroidota bacterium (assembly GCA_019455105.1). GTDB lineage: Bacteria > Bacteroidota > Ignavibacteria > UBA10030 > UBA8401 > JACFMZ01. The sequence continues at coordinate 10,727 of JACFMZ010000028.1, forward strand.
AAACAACAATTATGAGCCGCATTGAACGTTGGCTCAAACGCTATCGTTCAGAATCAAAAGAGCTGCGTCTGCGGCTTCAGCTACATCCCAGCATGGCGGAATTTATGACGAACGGAAGGCTTTTCAGTTACCGCATGAGATTGATGCTGAGGTTCTTTATTCTTCTCGATATTGAAGGAGATAAATCGCTTCCAATGGATGAGTTTCATTTTATTTCAATTAAAAAAGACCAAGACGTAACAGCAGATTTTTTGAACTAAGGAGTGTTTCATGAAATTTTTTATCGATACGGCAAACATTAAAGAAATTAAAGAAGCCAACGAAATGGGATTGATTGACGGCGTTACCACCAACCCGTCTCTCGTAGCAAAAGAAGGAAAAGAATTTAAGGATTTACTAAAAGAAATTTGTTCCATTGTTAACGGACCGATCAGTGCGGAAGTAATTTCCACGGAGTTTGACGGAATGCTGAAGGAAGGAAGAGAGCTGGCAAAGATTCACGAGAATATTGTTATTAAACTTCCACTGATTAAGGATGGATTGAAAGCGGCAAAAGCGTTTCGGTCAGAAGGAATTAAAACAAATGTTACGCTCTGCTTTAGCGCTAATCAAGCATTGCTTGCGGCAAAAGCCGGCGCAACCTATATTAGTCCGTTTGTCGGCAGACTTGATGATATCAGTACAGAAGGGATGCAGTTGATTGAACAGATTGTTACCATCTACAATAATTACGGCTACGAAACGGAAGTCTTGGTGGCAAGCGTCCGGCATCCTATTCATGTGGTTCAGGCGGCGCTCATCGGCGCGCATGTTTGCACCATTCCCTTTAAAGTTATTGAGCAGCTCATTAAACATCCGTTGACGGATATCGGGATTGAACGTTTTCTTTCCGATTGGAACAAAGGACAAGCAAAATGAAGCGCACTCCGTTATATAATGTTCATGTAAAAGCAGGCGGAAAAATTGTACCGTTCGGCGGATTTGAAATGCCTGTGCAGTATGCCGGCATTGTAGAGGAACATAAAACCGTACGAAATGCGGTCGGGGTATTTGATGTTTCCCACATGGGAGAATTTTTTGTGAAAGGAAAGCAGGCGCTTTCGTTCCTTCAAAAAATTACGATTAATGATGTCTCAAAACTTTCTCCGGGGAAAGCTCAATATTCGGCAATGTGCTATGAGAACGCCGGCATTGTGGACGACCTTCTAATTTATATGCAGGCGGAAAATAATTACATGGTTGTTGTTAACGCGTCGAATATTGATAAAGATTTTGAATGGATGTCGAAAGTTCTTTCGCCGGAAGTTATTTTTGAAAATAAAAGCGATGAGACGGCACTGCTGGCAATTCAAGGTCCGAAATCGCTCGAGACGCTTCAAAAGCTCACGGATGTTCGGCTTGCAGAAATTCCCTATTACCATTTTGTGCAGGGAAATGTTTCCGGCATAGAGATGATTATTTCCCGCACCGGTTATACGGGTGAATTAGGTTTTGAAATTTATTTTCCTTCTGCGGAAGCGGAAAAAGCGTGGAATGCGCTTTTTGAAGCCGGAAAAGAATTCGGTATTGCGCCAATCGGGTTAGGCGCGCGCGATACCCTGCGCCTTGAAATGGGATATTGTTTGTACGGCAATGATATTGACCAAACAACCAATCCGTTGGAAGCAGGACTGGGCTGGATTACGAAGCTCTCAAAAGAAAATTTCACGGCAAAATCCGTTCTTGAAGAAATTAAAACCAAAGGATTGAATCGAAAGTTAGTCGGAATGGTGTTACATGAAAAGGCAATTCCCCGCCACGGGTACGCCGTTACGGCAAATGGAGAAAATATCGGCACGGTTACCAGCGGAACATTTTCTCCTTCACTGGAAAAAGGAATTGCCATGGGATACGTAACGCTTCAACATTCGAAAATTGATACAGAAGTTTTCATTGACGTGCGCGGTAAAATAATGAAAGCAACAGTTGTTCAGCTTCCGTTTCTGAAGAAAAATTAACGCTGTTGACAGGGGAATATTGAATATGAAAATTGAAGTATTTTTTTCACCGTCGCAGATTGATGACCTTTTCTTACGCGATAAGAATGTTGTGGTGATTGATGTTCTGCGTGCCAGCACAACGGTAGCAGTGGCATTAAAGAACGGTGCAAAAGAAATTATTCCCGTCAATACCATTGAATCGGCGGTAAAAGTTTCAGGAAATCTTTTCGGTGATGTGGTGCTGCGGGGGGGCGAGCGGAACGGAAAAATAATTGAAGGATTCAATCTCGGTAATTCGCCGTTTGAATATACGCCGGAAGCGGTGAAAGGGAAATCAATTATTTTTTGCACCACCAACGGCTCAACGGCAATGTGGAAAGCACGCTATGCAAAAAATATGGCGGTTGCCGGTTTTGTAAATATCTCCGCCGTGGTAAATTACATTAAAGAATTGCATGACGATTTGTACATTCTTTGCGCCGGAAAACAGACGCATTTCTGTCTTGAAGATGCTGTCTGTGCGGGCATGATTATAAAAATGTTGATGGACAGGGATGATGTTGAATTTGATTTTAATGATTCAGCGGCGGCGGCGTACACGTTATACAAAAATTCGAGTAAAAATCTTTTAAAATTAATGCGCTCTACAGACCACGGGAAATATCTTTTAGAAATAGGATTTGAAAAAGATGTGGAATTTTGTACGAATGTTGATACGGTGGATATTGTTCCTGAACTTATCGGCAATGTAATAAAAATTCCTAAAAATAATCTGCCGGAAAAACCGCACATCCCGATTAGCATTGATACCAATCTAATAAAGAGAGATTAGAGAATTCTGATGGAAGAGAGCATTCCTCAAGTAGAATTTCCCGGACAGACTCCTTCGCGAAAGAAGAAACCAACGAACGGAAAGAAAAATTCCGCAAACCGCTATCAAGTGCTTTCCTTTCTTGTGATGATTGCCGGACTGCTGATTTTCCTCAGTATGATTTCATATTCTTCGGCGGATGAAGCCAGCGGCGATATTCGCTTTTCCGATCTCTTCAAAGTTTTTACAAACGATCCGCTTATCCAGCAAAAATCTGAAGCTACCTCCAACTGGCTCAATCTTTTCGGAGCTATTACAGCAAACTTTTTTATCAACAAAACGATCGGTTTCTTTTCTTTTGTTGTGCCGGTGTTAATTTTTTTGTGGGGTTGGGTTACGCTTCGAAAGGGCAACCTTCGCCGGCTTGTGTATTTTACAAACTACGTTGTTATTCTTGCGGTATTAGGTTCGGTGTTGTTTTCGCTGCTGCGCATTGCCGGGCTTTCCGACCTTCTTCTTCCGGAATGGCACGGCGCGCTTGGTTCATTCTTCGGTACAATTTTAAAACAATTCATCGGGTTAACCGGCGGAATTATTCTGGTGCTCGCTCTGCTTATTGTTGCCGTAACGCTTGCGGTGGATTTGGATTTGCATTTAACCGCCGAACGAATGAAAAATTTCTTTCTCCGTGCGGGAGAATTTTTCAGCGCTAAGATTGAAACGTGGAAAGAAAAACAAACAGAGCGCGCCGCACAACGGGAATTAGAAAAGAAACAAGCCGCTGCCGAGATAAAAGTAAAACGCCCCGACCAGGAACTGACGGAAGAGCAGGCGAAGCCGCAGGAAAAACAAAATATTCGTCAATTATTTAAAGCCGATGAACCGGAAGAAGAGGCTGAGGAGAATATTCTGCCGGATGATAATGAAGAAAATGGTTTTGAACCAAAATTAGAAATTCTTGATTCCGTTGAAGAAAAAGAAGCCGATCTTGAAGAACGTGAAGTTGAAGATGAAGAAATTGATTACGTCTTTCCTTCGGTCGAGCTGCTCGATGCAAAAAAATATGAAGAAAAAATCGGCGATGAAGAATTAAAAAATAATGCGGCGTACCTTCAGGCAAAGCTGGCGGATTTCGGTGTAGAGATTGCCAATGTTAGTGTTACACCGGGTCCCGTGGTAGCGTTGTATGAGCTGGTTCCGGCTACCGGCGTAAAGGTTTCGAAAATCACTTCTCTTTCAAACGACCTTGCGCTCGCAATGCAGGCAAAAGGAATTCGTATTGAAGCTCCGATTCCCGGGAAAGGAACCGTCGGCGTAGAAATTCCCAATCGACGGCCTTCCATTGTTACAATTCGCAGCGTTTTAAATTCTGAAAAATTTCGGGATAGCGATGCGCTTCTTCCGCTGGCGTTAGGGAAAACAATTTCCGGCGAAGTCTTTATTGCCGACCTTGCAAAAATGCCTCACCTGCTTATTGCCGGCGCTACCGGAATGGGAAAGAGTGTTGGAATTAATACTATCATTGCCAGTCTGCTGTACCGTTTGCACCCTTCTGAGGTAAAATTTTTGCTCGTTGACCCGAAGAAAATTGAATTAAGTTTGTACACTAAACTTCAAAATCATTTTCTGGCTTCCACTCCGGATTTAGATGAGCGGATTGTTACGCAGCCAAACAATGCAATGCTCGCATTAAAATCTTGTGTTATCGAAATGGAAGGGCGCTATGACCTTCTTGCTTCTGCCGGCGTGCGTCATGTTTCAGATTATAATATTCGTTTTAAAGAAGGAAAGTTGAAAGGAAAAGATACCGAGAAAATTAAGCATCGGTATCTTCCGTACATTATTGTTATTGTTGATGAACTGGCGGATTTGATGATGACGACGGCGAAAGATGTGGAAGAATCCATTGCCCGCATTGCACAGCTTGCCCGTGCCGTTGGAATTCATCTTGTGCTCGCAACGCAGCGCCCTTCTGTTGATGTAATTACCGGAGTGATTAAAGCAAATTTCCCTTCGCGTATTGCCTATGCAGTTTCTTCAAAAATTGATTCGCGCACAATTCTGGACGGCGGCGGCGCTGAGCAGTTAATCGGGCGCGGTGATATGCTGTATCTCTCTTCAAGCAGTCCCAAGCCGATTCGTATTCAGAATGCGTATATTTCTACCGAAGAAGTTGAAGCGTTGACTGAACATATTGGAAAGCAGAAAGGATATTCGAAACCGTATGAACTTCCTTCCGCATTAGAAAAACGAAAGGGAAGCAATGGAAACGGCGGCGGCGAACGGGATGAACTGTTTGAAGAAGCAGCGCGTATTATTGTCCGGCACCAGCAGGGTTCGGTTTCGCTGTTGCAGCGCCGGTTAAGCGTCGGTTATTCGCGGGCGGCGCGTCTTGTTGATCAGTTGGAAGATGCCGGCATTGTCGGTCCGTTTGACGGAAGCAAAGCGCGTGAAGTGCGCGTGGAAAGTGAAGCGGATCTTGAAAATATTCTTCGCAGTCTCTTATAGGTGCAGGCAATGCGAAGAATTTATGCTTTTCCATTGATGCTGTTTGTTTCGTTCCTCTCATTCTCCCAGCCGCAGCAATCGACAAACGATATTCTCAACGCTGTTCAGAAAAAATATTCCTCCGTGAAGAACATCTCGGCTGATTTTATTCAAAAACGAACATTGCGATTTGGAAATTCCATTCAGGAAGAACAAGGGAAAATTATAATATCTTCGGATGATAAATATAAAATTGAAACTGAAACACAAACACTGGTAACGGACGGCGCTACCGTGTGGGTTTATTCTCATGCAAGAAATCAAGTGCTCATCGGCACCAATACGACAACAGAAATGAATTTTTCATTAAATAAATTCTTGCTCGGACTGCCGGCTGATTATTCTGCCGCGCTTCTTTCCGCGAAAGATTCGTTGTATGTTTTACAGCTTCGTTCGCTGAAAAAGAAACCAGATCCGTTGATGCCTTCTGCGTTTACCGTAAAAATCAGAAAAAAAGATTTTCTTATTTCCGTTGTTGAATATTTTGATCGAAATAAAACGAAAACAGAAATTACTCTTGCCAATATTCTTATAAATCAGAAATTGCCCGAACAATATTTTGAATTTCGAATTCCGGCAAATACCGCCGTTGTGGATACGAGAAAGATGAAATGACGGCATGAAAAAGAAATTTTCATCTCTGCTTCGCGCGCTGTTCAGCATTGGACTGATGGTTCTTTTTACCTGGCTTGCCTTTCGCGGTCAGAATATCAGCAGAATTTGGACTTCCATTACGAATGTTCACTGGCTGTGGTTTGTCGGATTATTTATCGGCGGGCTGCTGAGTCATCTCTTCAGGGCGTGGCGCTGGAAATATTTATTGTATCCGATTAAGCAGAATATTTCCATGCGAAATGCTTTTTCGGCGTTAATGATCGGCTATATGATTAACGGCATTTTTCCCCGACTCGGAGAATTGGTGCGGCCGTATGCCATTAAAAAAACAGAAGAAATTTCCGGCAGCGCAGCGCTCGGTACGGTGGTGTTGGAACGAATACTGGATATTATTACGTTTGCTCTAATTGTTTTTACCGTGTTAGCTCTTAATGGTAAAACATTTGTTCTTTGGTTTCCTTCTATGGTTAATTTGGAATGGCTGTTCTTTACGGCATCTATTCTTTTGTTTGTAATTTTTATTTTTGTTTTTTTAAAAGTGGAAACAGCATTTTCATTTCTTAAAAAAATGTCATCTTTTGCTCCGGCGAAATATAAAAGCCGTGTGAATGAAATATTTGATTCGTTCATAAATGGATTCCAGGCATCGAAGCATCCCGGAAATTTTTTTATGATCGGCGTAACAAGCATATTAACCTGGCTCTCGTACATTATTCTTCTTTATATTCCGTTCTTTGCCTTTGGAATGGGCAATTTAGATTTCGGCGCCGCAACGGTGCTGCAGGTCGCCTCGGGGCTTGCCTTTGCCATCCCGACGCCGAACGGAATCGGCAGCTATCATTCGTTTACGCTCTTTACGCTGACGCAGCTCTATCATGTTGAGGCGAACAGCGCATTAAGTTACGCAGTCTATACTCATGCGGTGGGTTTCCTTTCAACGCTGCTGGCAGGATTATATTTTATGGTTCGCGATAATATTCACCTTTCCGATGTAACCAAATAATGCGGCGGATAGTTTTATATATGCTGATTGCCGGTGCTGTTTTTGCACAGGAAAAATCTCAGAAACAGTTTTCACAGAAAGAAAATTCATTGGCGGCTTCCGGCGGTATGGGCGTTGCCGTGATAAATATTCAGGATTTAACGGAGTATATCAATCTTCGGGCGGCGGCGAATGAACGCATTAATGATTGGAACACCGGCGTAGAATTTTTCGGAGATTGTGAATTTCCGATTACCGATGAGTGGGGAGCAAAGATAGAATATGCGTACCTTTTCAAAACGTTTACTTTTGTTGCGCTGAGTTCCAGCACGAATGATTTGTTCTTTGCTCTTCATTCCCCAACGTTTTTTGTGCAGAGAATTATTTCGGGAACCGGATATTTTCTAAAGTTCGGTGCAGGAATTGGTCCGCGTTTTGCCGGACTTGTGCAAACTGTTTCAACGTTTGGAACAAGTTCTTCGTATTTCAATTCCGGACTTGGAATTGAAGGAGAAATAACAGGGCAAACGGCTTTTGATGAAAATTTTTTCGGATACATTTCGGGCAGAGCCGGAGCCGAATTTCTTGGGTCGGTCGGTTCTTCCGGTACAATTCGAGATATCAGTAATCTGCAAAGCCGCGTGAACCTGAGAACATATTCTGCCGGTATTCGATTTGGATTTATTTATTATTTTTAAAAAAGGATAGCAATGAAATATTATCTTTTCACATTTATCATCGTCATACTGTTCGGTTGTGCGGATAAACCGAGCATAGAAAAAAAGGAGAAACCCGTGGCAGAAGATACTTCCAGAAAGTTAGTTATTATTCAAACAACAATGGGAAATATTACCGTTGAATTGAATGAAAAAGCAGCACCGAAACATGCGGAAAATTTTTTGAAGCTTGCAAAAGAAGGATACTACGAAGGAACAACTTTTCACCGCGTCATTCCCGGATTTATGATTCAAGGGGGCGATCCGAATTCTAAAGATAACGATCGAAGTAACGACGGTATGGGAGGACCGGATTATCGGATTGACGCGGAAATCGGGCTGCCGCATACCCGCGGAGTTATTGCCGCCGCCAGACAAGGGGACGCTGTTAATCCGCAGCGAAAGTCGAACGGAAGTCAGTTTTACATTACCGTAGCCGATGCCCACTTTTTAGACGGACAATATTCTGTGTTCGGAAAAGTTGTTGACGGAATGGAAACAGCCGACAAAATAGTTGCCGTGCAGCGCGATGCGCGCGATAATCCATTGGAAAAAGTTGTGATAACAAAAGTTATTGTCGTAGAATAAAAAAGAGTATGGCAAAGGTCAGTAAAGAAAAAGCAGACAGCGAAGAAATTCTTTCTGAAATTAAAAAAGGAAAGCTTGCCCCTGTCTATCTTTTTTACGGCGAAGAAACATTCTTTATTGACGAGTGTATTGAAGCTATTATTGATCAAGCCGTTGATCCGGCGCTTCGCGAATTTAACTTCGACAATCTGCGCGGCGGAGAAGTTGACGGAGAGAAAGTTCTCAGCATTGTAACATCATTTCCCATGATGGCGGAACGCCGGCTTGTGGTGGTGAAAGAGTTTGAAAAACTTAACGATAATGAAATTCTTGAATCGTATATAGAAAAACCTTTGGATTCAACGATTCTGGTTTTGGTTGATTCTAAGCCGGATTTTCGAAAAAAATTGTACGCCGCCTTGAGGAAATCTGCACTCTGCGCGGAGTTCGCTCCGTTCTGGGAAAATAAAATTATTCCTTGGATTGAATCGCGCGTAAAGAAAATGCAGTATTTCATTGAACCGCGTGCCGTTACGCTGCTTCAATCATACGTTGGAACATCGCTTCGGGAAATTGCCAATGAGCTGGAAAAAATATTTCTTTACCTCGGTGAACGGAAAATCATAACCGTGAAGGACGTTGAAGAGGTTGTCGGCATTTCTCGTGAATTTACCGCATTTGAATTAGCCAATATGGTGGGAGAAAAAAACATCAATCGGGCAATGGAAATCTGCGAGCGTCTGCTGCAAAGCGGCGAATCGCCTGTTCCCATTCTTGCCGCCTGGACAAATCAATGGATGAAAATGTGGAAAATGCATGATGCCCTGCGGCAGCAAAAGCCAGAGGAAAAAATTGCAACACTTATCGGCGTGCCGAACTTCTATGTTAAACAATATATCGGCTATTGTCGTAAGCATTCAGTGCGTGAAATTGAAAATGCTTTTTGTGTGCTGGCTGAAGCTGATCTTGCGGTGAAATCGTCGGCAGATTCACGCACGGTGCTGATGTCCGCCATTACAAAAATTATTAACGGCATTCCGGCGTAAAAGCGGCAATGACTTTTAGAATAAAGATTCTTATTTTTTACCAATTATGAACAGCGTAAAAATACAAAACATTATTATCGGCAATGGAAATCCGCTTGCCGTTATTGCCGGTCCGTGTGTTGTAGAAAACCGGGAAATGATATTCCGGACAGCAGAAAAAATAAAAAAAGTAACGGAGAAATTACGCGTTCCGTTAATCTTTAAAGCTTCATACAAAAAAGCAAATCGCACCAGCGTAAACGGTTTTACCGGTATTGGAATGGATGAAGCGTTACAAATTCTTGCCGAGGCAAAAAAAGAATTTCATTTTCCTCTTCTTACGGATGTTCATTCGGAAAAAGAAATTTCCTCTGCCGCAGAAGTTGCCGATGTTCTGCAAATTCCGGCGTTTCTTTGCCGCCAAACGGACCTGCTGCTTGCCGCGGGAAATTCCGGGAAAGCCGTGAATATTAAAAAAGGACAGTTTCTTGCACCGGAAGATATGAAACATCCGATCGATAAAGTTGCTTCCACCGGGAATAAAAATATTTTGGTAACGGAACGAGGCGCATCATTCGGCTATCATAATCTTGTTGTGGATATGCGGAGCTTTCCGATTATGAAAAAATTCGGCTGGCCTGTTGTTATGGATGCCACGCATTCCGTGCAGCTTCCCAGCAGCGCAGAAGAGAAAAGCGGCGGCGAACCGGAATTTATTTTTCCTCTTGCACGCGCCGCTGCTGCCGCAGGGATTGATGCGCTGTTTCTTGAAACCCACCCGAATCCGAAAGCGGCATTAAGCGATGCGGCAAGCCAGCTGCCGTTAGAAAAGTTTGAACGGCTGTTAGTGCAGGTGCTGGCAGTTGATTCCGCACGGAGAGAAACCATGGAGAATGAATTATGAGTGTTGATGATATTGAAAAAGGAAAAGAAGTAATCCGCATAGAAGCCGAAGCGGTGGCTGCCCTTGAGAAAAAAATTAACGGCACCTTTAAACGCGCCGTGGAAATTATGGTGAACTGTAAGGGAAGAGTGATTATCACCGGCATGGGAAAATCCGGACTGATAGCGCGCAAAATTGTTGCGACAATGAATTCTACCGGCACGCCCGCTGTGTATCTTCATCCGTCCGATGCGGTGCACGGCGATCTTGGCATGGTGCGGAATGATGATGTGGTAATCTGCATTTCCAAATCTGGCGGGACGCAGGAAATTTGCCAGCTGCTGCCGATGCTGAAGCGAATTAATGTGCCGATTATTTCTTTGGTGGGAAACACGCATTCGCAGCTGGCTAGCCAATCGGATGTTGTTCTCGATACATCGGTAAAAGAAGAAGCCTGCCCGTACGATTTAGCGCCGACTGCCTCAACAACCGCAACGCTCGCCATGGGCGATGCTCTTGCCGTAACGCTGCTGGAGAAGAAAAATTTTACGGCGGATGATTTCGCAAAATTTCATCCCGGCGGAAATATCGGCAGACGGCTTCTTTCAAAAGTGGAAGAATTTTCTCTTCTGGACGAAAAACAAATTCCGAAAGTGTCCGCATCAACTTCTTTAAAAGATTCTATTCTTGAAATGACCTCAAAACGGCTCGGCGCTACATGTGTGGTGGACGGGACCGGTAAACTTCTTGGCATTATTACGGACGGAGATTTGCGCCGATTACTGCAAAAAACTTCCGATGTTATTGCATTAACAGCAGAAGAAATTATGACGCGAAATCCGAAAACGATAATAAAAGGTTCGCTGGCTGTTGAAGGACTGCGGATGATGGAAACGTACAACATTACGCAGCTGGTTATTGTTGATAAAGGTAATTTTCCTGTCGGCATGGTGCATTTGCATGATTTGGTAAAAGCAGGATTGGGCGGAGAAACAGTCGGGTGAAACACATCTGGATTTTTCTTTTTTGCATTCTGCTGTTCCTCGGTTGTGAAGAAAAAATAAAACCTTCCGTGTTAGGAGGCGTTTCCAGCGAATCTCTCCCTTCGCAGGAAAGCTGGAACTCTACCATTACCGTTACCGATTCCGGTATTGTGAAAGCTATTATTAAAGCGGGGCATATTTTTTCGTTCGATAATTCTACCGTAACACATTTTAATTTCGGCGTGAAAGTAGATTTTTTTAACGAAGCCGGCGAGCATTCATCCGTTCTCACTTCAGACAGTGCGACGGTGGATGAAGGTTCGAATAATTTAGAAGCATTCGGTCATGTTATCGTGAGATCCGACAGCGGCGTGGTGGTGATGACGGAAAAATTATTTTGGAATAATACGCAGCAGTTAATTCATTCGCCGGAATTTGTGCGAATTCAAACGCCGACCGAAAAACTGCAGGGAACCGGTTTTGAATCGGACGCCAGCTTGAAAAATTATAAGATCTTTAAAGTGATGGGACAAGCAGAATCGAAATGAAAAAATTCTCTCCATTATTTTTTCTTCTCTGCTTTACCGCTGCGTTGCACGCACAGCAGGAGCCGGTGATATTGGAAAATGCCAATATATTTTCCGGAAAGCGGCTGGAAAACGGCGAAGATATTCGCCAGTTAGACGGCAATGTAAAATTCCGGCAGGGCAATGTGCGGGTGTGGTGTGATAAGGCAGTTCAGTTTTTACGTTCCAATGAAATTGAATTGATGGGAAATGTTAAAGTTGTCCGCGATACCGTAACGCTGACAGCACGGAAAGGAAGATATTTCGGTAACGAAAAAATTGCCGCCTGCGAAGGAGCCGTAAAATTACAATCAAAGGGTGTTACGATTTATTCTGAATTTGCAACGTACTTCACCGAACAAAAGCGGGCGGAGTTTCAAAAAAATGTGCGCGTGGTGGACTCAACATCCGTAATCTACAGCGACCGGTTAACGTACCATGAGAAAGAGCGAAAATCCATCGCCGTTTCCAATGTTCGCATTATCAATCCTTCGGATAATATTACCATGTTCGGCGAGTATCTTGAACATTTTGATTCAACACGGTACAGCAAAATGACGCAGAATCCCCGCTTGATGCAGATTGATACTTCGGCGAACGGCGAGATTGATACGCTCGCAGTAAAAAGTATTGTTATGGAATCTTTTGATGACTCATCAAAGAAACTTCTGGCAACGGACAGCGTGATGATTGCGCGGGGAAATCTTTCTGCCCGCTGCGGATTTGTGCGTTTTCTGCGCGCTGCCGATCGGATTGAACTCTATACCAGCCCCGTTGTATGGTATAATGAAAATCAAGTAACGGGTGATACGATTTTATTGTATCTTGAAAAAAATCGTTTAAAAAAAGCTTTTATTAAAACCCGCGCGTTTGTTCTTTCACAAAGCGACAGCAATTCTGCCGACCGGTATAATCAATTAAGCGGACGAATGATAGAACTGACGTTTAAGAATAATAAACTGCAGGAAACAAAAGTAGAACGCAACGCGACCAGTTTATATTTTCTCTATGATGATAATGAGCCGAACGGTGCGAATAAAATTTCCGGAGATTATATTACCATGACGTTCGATGCGGGGAAACCGAATACCATTTATGTGCGAAGCGGAATTGAAGGGCAGTATTATCCGGAAAATGTTGTGCTGCAGGATGTGAAGAAATATAATCTTGACGGTTTTTTTCTGCAGGAAAACCGCCCGACTTTTTATACAGTATTTCCAAAAAAGGAAAATGCAAGATCAAATAAATGAAATAGAAAAAAAAATACTGCGCGCTGATACTCTTATCAAACGGTATAAGAAACGAACAGTAGTGAATAATGTTTCGCTTGTTGTTCAACAGGGAGAAATTGTCGGTTTACTCGGTCCCAACGGCGCGGGCAAGTCAACAACGTTTTATATGATTGTGGGAATGATTCGTCCGAATGGAGGAAAAGTATTTTTAGACGAAAAAAATATTACGAGACATCCTATGTATAAGCGGGCACGCGCAGGTATCGGCTATTTGACGCAGGAAGCTTCAGTGTTTCGCACCATGACGGTGCAGGATAATGTGCGCTCTGTTCTTCAGTTAACAAAGCTTTCTGTTAAAGAACAGCATGAGCGATGCAATATGCTGCTGGAAGAGTTCGGATTGGCGCATCTTGCGAAAAGTAAAGGCTATATGCTTTCGGGAGGCGAACGGCGCAGAACGGAAATTGCCCGTGCGCTGGCAACAGACCCGAATTTTATTTTACTCGATGAGCCGTTTGCCGGCATTGATCCGATTGCGGTGGAAGATATAATGGAAATTGTAAAGCAGTTGAAATATCGCGGCATCGGTGTGCTGATTACCGATCATAATGTGCACGAAACGCTTTCCATCACCGACCGCTCGTATTTGCTCTTTGAAGGAAGAATTTTAAAAGCCGGAAGCGCGGAAGAACTTGCAAACGATCCGGAAGCACGAAAATTGTATTTGGGCGAGAGTTTTAAATTAGATCGATATGATTGAACATCTGCTTTTTCGCAAGACAAGTAAAAATAGTTGGACACGGTGCAGAATTATAGTCATCCTGAGCAAATGCCGATGTTGTTTATCGGCAAGCGTCGAAGGATGACTTCATTCAGTTAAATCGCGTCTTGCTTACCATGACTGGCTCAAGAGTTTTTTCAGATATTTCTATTAAACAAATATTTTAAATTCAGATTTCAGAATTCTGTGAGAGGATAATTTATGGTTGTTGTTGTAGAACAAAATGCGTCAGAAAAAGATATTGAAGGAATTATTAAAACGCTTCAGGATTTCGGTTTCGATGTTCACCGTTCCACCGGCGTTAATCAAACCGTGCTCGGAGCTATCGGCGTAAAGCCCGATTTTGATACGCGTCAAGTTGAAGTGCTTCCCGGCGTTGCAAGAGTTTATCGAATTACCGAACCTTATAAACTGGCAAGCCGCACCTTTAAACAAGAGAAGACCGTCATTAAATTTAAGAACGGATTAGAAATAGGCGGCAAAGCGATTGTTGTTATGGCGGGACCGTGTTCCGTTGAAAATGAAAATCAAATTTTTACCATTGCGAAACATGTCGCTGAATCCGGAGCAAAAATTTTACGCGGCGGCGCCTTCAAACCGCGCACTTCGCCGTACGCTTTTCAGGGATTAGGCGAAGAAGGATTGAAACTTATGCGCCGCGCCGCCGATGAATTCGGGCTGCTGGTTGTTACCGAAGCAATGGACAGCACACAGATCGGATTAATGGAACAGTACGCGGATATCATTCAAATCGGCGCGCGCAATATGCAGAACTATAATTTTTTGAAAGAACTCGGAAAATCGAAAAAGCCCGTGATGCTCAAGCGCGGACTTTCGGCAACCTTTGAAGAATGGCTGATGTCCGCAGAATACATTCTCTCCAGCGGAAACAAACAAGTACTGCTGTGCGAGCGGGGCATTCGCACCTTTGAAACGGCAACGCGAAATACCATGGATATCAGCGCCATACCGGTAATTCATTCAAAAAGTCATCTGCCGATTGTCGCCGATCCTTCACACGGAATCGGCATTCGGGATAAAGTTATTCCTATGGCACGTGCCGCCGTTGCCGCCGGAGCGGATGCCATTATTGTGGAAGTGCATCACGATCCGGATCGCGCAAAATCCGACGGTGCGCAGTCGCTCTTTCCGGAGCAGTTTACGGAAATGATGAAACAAATTTCTGTTATTGCCGAAGCCATTGGAAGAACAATAGCGTAAGATTTTTAGCCACAGATTTACAGATTAAATTAAAAATAAATGTGTCATTCTGAACGAAGTCCCGATGTTCTTTATCGGGACGAAGTGAAGAATCTGGTCGCGCGGTGGGAAACTAAAAGCCCAACGCTGCAGGCAGATCCTTCGACGCACTCACAAAAAACGTTCGCTTGCTCAGGATGACACACCTCTCTTATGAATATCACAATCATCGGACTTGGCGTTATCGGCGGGTCGCTTGGATTAGCGATTAAGCAAAATGTTTCGCGCTCAATTATTACGGGATTCGACAATAAGAAGTCCGTCGAATCTGCGCTGCGCCGCGACGCAATTGATTTCGGCGCGCTGTCATTAACAAGCGCGGTGCGCGATGCCGATATTGTATTTTTATGCGCGCCGGTTTCAGCAATTCTTTCGCTTCTTCCGAAAATTTCTTCTTCCATAAAACCAAATGTAATCGTAACGGATGTTGGCAGTACAAAAGCGAGAATTGTTTCTTCCGCAAAAAAATATTTTCATAATAATGGAATTTTTATCGGCGGACACCCGATGGCGGGTTCGGAAGGAAAAGGAATTGAATTTGCGGACGCGCTGATGTTTCAGAATGCAACATACGTGTTGTGCACGGACGCGAAACACAAAAAGAAAATTTCTTCTCTCACGTCGCTGCTGCATTCAATCGGCGCACGCGTGCTGTTTCTTTCTGCGGATGCACACGATGCAATTGCCGCGAGCATAAGCCATTTGCCGCAATTGATTGCGGTGGGGATGATGAATCTTGTCGGTAAAAAAAATAAATCGCATCACGGATATTTGCAATTGGCGGCGGGTGGATTCCGCGATATTACGCGCATTGCCTCCAGTCCGTACGGAATGTGGAACGATATTCTTGCGGGAAATTCCGCGCAGATTGCAAAAACGGTAAATGAGTTTGCCGCACTATTAAATAAATTTGCGCGCGATGTGCAGTCACCAAAGGGACGCGCGAAATTTGCACAGCGGTTTGCAAGCGCAAAGCAATGGCGCGATGCAATTCCGAAAAATTCCAAGGGATTTCTGTATCCGCTGTTTGATATTTATGTTACCGTGGAAGATAAGCCCGGCGTGCTGGCAAAATTAACAAGCGCGTTATACAAAGCAAAAATAAATATTAAAGATATTGAATTGCTGAAAATCCGCGACGGACGCGGCGGCGCGTTTCGCTTATCATTTAATACAAAAAATGAAGCGGTGAAGGCAGAAAAAGTTTTGGGAAAATTGAAGATTAAGGTGAAGTAGAAGCAGATTTATAGATATTAAATTTTTAGAAAAGATACGGAACAGAAAATGATTACTGCAAAAATCAATGCAAGGGGATTACTCACTATTCCAAAAGAATTACGGGAAAAGTACTGATTGAAAGCGGGAACTCGTGTTGCTGTTATTAACCATAAAAACGGATTTGAAATTGCAAAGATTGATAAAAATTATTTTTTGCGATATGCTGGAATCTTGAATACTAAAGGGAAAATACTAGCAGATTTGATGGAAGAGAACCAAAAAGAAAAACTTTTCTAAATATGAAAAGAGCATACTATTCCAATTCACTTTCCAACTTTACTACTTCTTCTGTAGATACAATTTTATCTTCACTTACTCAAAATAATGAGTTCCCTTTAGAGCAGACACAACGTGACGCATGGTTAGAAGAAATTCAATTTTTACAAAAAGTCCTTACTTCATACCAAGGTTCAATTTACCTTGAATATTCCATTCCCCGAATGGGTAAAAGAATTGATGTAGTTCTTCTCATTAAATCTGTAATTTTTGTTTTGGAATTTAAGATTGGGGATAAAGAATATTCACTTTCATCTCTTGATCAAGTTTGGGACTACTCTTTAGATTTGAAAAACTTTCATGAATCTAGTCATGCTCAATTTGTTGCCCCAATATTAATTGCAACAAAAGCCAAAAGTAAAACACCGACGATTACGTTAACTCCACACAACGATAAGTTATTTTTTCCAATAAAATGTAATACTGAAATCTTTCCAACTGCTGTAGAAGAAGTTTTAAAATTTGTTCCAGCGGGTAATCTTAATGCTAAAGAATGGGAACAAGGAAGATACTCGCCAACACCTACAATAGTAGAAGCCGCAATGGCTTTGTATAATGGACATTCGGTTACTGAAATTTCGAGAAGTGATGCAGGTGCAATTAATTTGAATGAAACTTCCGAAGAAATTTCTAAAATAATATACCATTCAAAGAAAAATTCTAAAAAATCTATCTGTTTTGTTACCGGTGTTCCTGGCGCAGGAAAAACATTGGTTGGATTGAATGTTGAAACAAAACATATGGATAATAAAAATGATTTATATAGCGTGTTTTTATCGGGGAATGGACCGCTTGTTGCAATTTTAAGAGAGGCGTTAACACGAGATAAAGTTCGTTTTGAAAAGGAACGTGGCAGGAAAATTAAGAAAAACATTGTAAGTAATGAAGTTAAAATGTTTATTCAAAACGTTCACAATTTTAGAGATGATTGTTTAGTTGATGAAATAAAAGCACCTATTGAACACGTTGCACTTTTTGATGAAGCACAACGCGCGTGGAATATGCAACAGACCGCAAATTTTATGAGACGAAAGAAAGGGCGTCCGAATTTTAATCAATCCGAACCAGAGTTTTTAATTTCTTGCCTTGATCGTCATAAAGATTGGGCTGTAATCGTTTGCTTAGTTGGTGGTGGGCAAGAAATAAATACAGGTGAAGCAGGAATTAGTGAATGGATTGAATCGTTAAAGCGTTCATTTCCAAAATGGGATATTTATATTTCTTCACAACTTAATGATAGTGAATATGCTGCTGGAAAAGTTTTATCTGAATTAAAAAATCGTTCAAATGTTTTTCTCAAAGATAAATTGAGTCTGTAAAATAATTTGTGTAAATAGGATTTTTCATTACAATAAATGTTCA
>JACFMZ010000166.1 GCA_019455105.1 Bacteroidota bacterium
ACGTTGGTTTAGGGGCTGATTATGATGGTGTTGAGTCAGTTCCGAAAGGACTGGATGATGTGACGAAGTATCCGAATATCACGCGGGAATTGAAAAGAAGAGGATACAAAGAGAAGGACATTATTAAGATTCTCGGCGGAAACGTGCTGCGAGTGTTAACAGCAAATGCCGGATAGAAAAAATAAAACCCCGCAGAAGCGGGGTTTTATTTTTTTATAACGTTTCTTCATCAGAGCGTTGGTTCCGACGAATTGCCTTTACCAGTTTCATTCGCTTTTTTACCGAAGGTTTAGAAAAAAATGTTCGTTTCTTGAATTCTTTTAAAACTCCTGAACGTTCATACTTTTTCTTAAAGCGTCGTATCGCGCGATCGATTGGTTCATTTTCGTTAACGATAACACCGACCAAAAAATATCACCTCCTCAATTTTAGTAGTTTTTGTTTTTGTAAAATTAATCTTGCGGTAAATTTTCAATAAGTTTTTTGAGCCCGTTTTTTTCAAAACTCACCCAAATTGCGTTTCCACCGTTCGATGTGCGTTCTTTTGATTTTACGGTACCCATATCATCCCAATCGCTGTGATAGATCGCTTCACCGATATGAAATTCTTTTTCCGGTGAATAATTGATGCAGCTATCACGCGTAACGGCAAGGGGATTATTTTTTTTCTGCAGTTCCGAATCAATAAGAATACTGTGACGGCAGCGCGTACAGCGATACCATGTTTTTGTTTCTGAACCAACGATAGAGCCGATGATTTCCATCTTTGCTTCTCGTCCGCACGAAGTACATAATTGTACTACATATTTAGTTTTACTCATAACCGCTATCTCCTATTCTGTTTTTAACGCAGCAACAGAATTTATACTCAGTGCGTTTAAAAAAATTAATGCTGACACATCTATAAAATACGCATTTTGTCTATATCGAGTCAAGATTTCATAAGGTTTAAAATAATATTTTCTTATCATACTTCTCCGGCGAACATTCCGTTGATTTTATGTGCTGTTTTAACTATATTTTCTTGTTATAAAAATAAAATTGAAATTTGTTCATCAATGAAATGAGGGAGAAACCCTCTTTCTTTATTTATATGAGGGAAAAAATGGCTGACAAACAATATGACGTAGTCATTATCGGCGGAGGGCCGGGCGGATACGTTGCAGGTATACGGGCCGGTCAGCTTGGATTAAAAGCCCTGGTTGTTGAAAAAGACAAACTCGGCGGTATTTGTTTAAACTGGGGATGCATTCCTACCAAAGCGTTAATAAAAAACGCTGAAGTTTTGAATACTTTTCATCATGCAGAAGATTTTGGTTTTTCTTTTGAAAACCTCAAAACGGATTTTTCGAAAGCTGTTAAACGAAGCAGAGATATTTCGGTAAAGAGTTCAAAGGGCATTGAATTTCTTTTTAAGAAAAATAAAGTTGATCACATCTATGGAACGGCTAAGATTATTGCGAAAGGTTCTGTAGAAATAGATCAGCAGGGGAAAAAAGAAAAAGTTTCCGCAAAGAATATTATTATTGCTACCGGTGCGCGCCCGAGAATTCTTCCGAATATTCCCGTGGATTATAAACAGATTATTACCAGCAGCGAAGCGATGGTTCTTTCAGAAGTGCCGAAGCGTATGGTAGTTATCGGTTCCGGCGCCATTGGAACTGAGTTTGCCTATATTTATAATGCCTATGGTACAAAAGTTACTGTCGTTGAAATGCTTGATTCACTTCTTCCTATTGAAGATGTAGAATTGACAAAAATTTTACGACGCAGTTTCGAGAAAGCCGGTATAGAAGTCTATACCAGCACAAAAGTTGAAAGCGTTACACCCGGTAAAGAAGCAACGGTGAAGATTTCAAACAAAGACGGCGTGAAAGAAATTAAAGCCGATATTGTGTTAAGCGCAATCGGTGTTCAAGGGAATATTGAAAATCTCGGTTTAGAGGCGCTCGGCGTAAAAACAGAGCGATCGTATATTAAAGTTGATCAATTTCTGAAAACAAATGTTGATGGAATTTATGCCATCGGCGATGTTGCCGGTCCGCCGTGTTTAGCACACAAAGCTTCTCACGAGGGAATTGTGTGTATAGAAACTATTGCCGGAAAACATCCGCATGCTGTTGATTACGGAAATATTCCCGGTTGCACATACTGTCAGCCGCAGGTGGCAAGTGTCGGGCTGACGGAGCAGAAAGCACGCGAGAAAGGATATGAAATAAAAGTCGGCCGATATCCTTTCCGTTCACACGGTAAAGCGCTGGCGTTGAACGAAACTGAAGGAATGGTAAAATTAATTTTTGATGCAAAATACGGCGAGCTGCTCGGTGCGCATATCATCGGCCCTGAAGCAACGGAAATGATTGCTGAATTAACAACGGCGCGTGCGTTAGAAACAACCGCCGAACAACTGTATAATACCATTCATGCGCATCCGACACTGACCGAAGGTGTAATGGAAGCGGCGTTGGATGCCTACGGCAGAGCGTTACACATTTAATCGTAAATTGTTCTTTCGAAAAATGTGTTTAAGTTGAGGGCAATGAAACAACTTCTTGTCGTAAATATCGGTACTACCAAATATGCTGATGCCTGGGAGCTTCAAAAAAGAATTTTTGAAGCACGGCTAAAACAGCATATTTGTGATATATTTCTCTTTACCTATAATTTACATGTGTTTACACTCTGCAATTCTGCAGATGAAAATCATTTGCTTGCCAGTGATGGAGAGTTAGCACAAAAAAAAGTTGATTTGTTTTGGATTGACCGCGGCGGCGATGTTACGTATCACGGTCCGGGACAAATTGTCGGCTATCCTATACTTGATCTCACTTCTCACTATCAAGATATTCATCGTTATCTTCGGGAACTC
>JACFMZ010000029.1 GCA_019455105.1 Bacteroidota bacterium
TACAATTAACATTGATTCAGTTATAAATGCGCAGAGATTAACGCACTAAACAGTAAAACTCATTTCCAGCACCGGCGCATTACTTACCGGCGACACATTATAATACTATGGCGGTAGTTGGAAAAACGCAGGCAATTTAATTGACCAAGGTATGGAAATGTTCAAACCAAATCATCAACATTGGGTGTTAATTACGGGAAAAAACAACGGGGTTTATTCAATATTGGATCCAGGTGGATCATTTGGAAGATATTGCAAGAATGTGACACTTGATGCATATGAGAATAAAGTTTATAGAGCAAAAATATTTACAAGGAAATAATTATGAAAAAAATATTAAACCTGATAATTGTAATATTGGTAATATCTTGTATCTCTTTTTCTCAAAGCATTGGATATAGCGCAACGGGAAAGGGGGAATTTTTAATTATTGATCCATTGGGAAGAAAATCTGGTTTTGATAAAACTTTACAGGTTGAATATGATCAAATCCCAGATGTTGTGATTGGCTCTGCTGCGTATGGTCCCTTAGAAGGAGAGTCAATTCCTGAAATAGATAATTTAGTTGACGCTCATATTACACCAGCACTTGATGGAGTTTATACGTTTATTATTTTTGGTGATTCTCTTTCAAAAGGTTATGTTCAAACAGCCATTTTTTTTTCTGATAAAGGAAAGCATTTAAATCCTTTTGTAGAAAGTATAGTTGATTCAGGATTAAATGTGATTTTTAAGTTGAATTTTAAGGATAATAATCGCAACCAAACAAAATTATGGAAAGAAATTAATGAAGATTATATGCGTCGTTCTTTATTGGCAATGAGAAAAACAAATTAGATTAAAAATGACTTTACGCGAGATAAATATTTGTCTCGCATAACGGCATATTATGTTGCACTCGCAAGCAATAATTTTGAATATGCACGAACAATTCTCGATAGTATACAATATGAACTGAATGTAGATAAATCATCACAATTAATAGATAACAATGTAATGTCTATAGTATCTGCTGATATTATTCAACTTAAATCTGATATTTTAATATTAATAGAAAATTCTTTACCTCATTTAACCGTCAAACTCATCTCCAGCACTGGCGCATTACTTACCGGCGGCACATTACAATACTATGACGGCAGTTGGAAAAACGCAGTCAATAACAACAACGGCACATTTACTGTCAGCACAACAAAATCGTCAGTCCATTTAAAAATGACGTATGAATACGGAACGCAACAAATAAACAATGTAACAATCGGGAGCGGCGATACAGCAGTATTTCAAACAATCAACACGCAAGTGCAATTAAAAAACAGCGCAGGAAACTTAATTGACCAAGGTACGGTGCAATATTACGTTACTTCATGGCAAAACTTTGGAACAACAAATAATGGAATAGCAGTTAAAGAACTTCTTCCGGCTAATTACACATTTAAAATAACTTATGCAGACGGCAGTAACAGCAAACAGCAAAATATCACTGTCAATAATGGCGTGGTAACATTTCAAACCATTCCAGTTCAAGTAAAATTACAAAACAGCAGCGGCAATCCGCTTGATGTTGGAACAGTGGACTATTATGTTACTGCATGGCGAAGTTTTGGAACAACAACAAACGGAACAGCAACAAAAGAACTGCTTTCAGGCAATTATACATTTAGAATGAAATATGCGGACGGCAGTATAAACAAACAACAAACTATTTCTAGTGAAAACGCACTTGTAACGTTTCAAACAGTTCCGGTTCAAGTAAAATTACAGAACAGTCATGGAAATTTAATTGATACAGGAATAGTGGATTATTATGTTACTGCATGGCGCAGGTTTGGAATAACATCCAACGGAATTGCGACAAAAGAATTATTGCCGACAAATTATACCTTTCGTGTAACCCATCAATCTCTCAGCAACAACAAACAGCAAAATATTGCAAGCAGCAATATCGTTACATTTTCAACCGTTGCAACAACGGTTAATGTAAAAAATGCGCAAAACAATCCGATTAACAATGCAACAGTAACATATAACGTTGGTTCGTGGAAAAACTTTGGAACTACAAACGCCAGCGGCAGCATTGTAAGAGAACTTCTGCCAGTGAATCTAACATTGAGAGCAACATCGGGAACAATGCAAAAAACCGTTACACAGAATACGGCGAACAATCCAACGGTGGAAATACAGCTTCCATAAAGGAGAGAAAAGAAAATGAAAATGTTAACCAAACCGTCTGTCATTCCCGCATGTTGTTGGCGGGAATCCATCTATGGAAAAATAAAAAACTTTTTACTTTTAATATTGTTTGCAATAACAAGTATTTTTGCACAAAACTTAATTCCGTTTGCATCGCACAATAATATCATTGAACTTTCTATCGCCAATACTTCAGCAATAAATACGTCGGGTGTAATTGTTACAGCAACAAAATTTCCAACGTGGCTGCACATTGCCAACGCCAAATATAAAATTGAAACTATAAAAACCGGAGAAACATCTGCCGCAAAATTTACATTTTCCGTAGATAAATCTGCGCCGATAAACAAAGCGGAACATATAACGTTTACAATTGCTAATTCTAATGGTGAGCAATGGATAAAAACAATATCGTTGCAAGTTGCCGCACCGGAAAGATTTGAGTTATTTCAAAATTATCCGAATCCGTTTAACCCGACAACAACAATCGCATTTCAAATACCTGCGGTAAAAGAGCAAAAGTTATTGGTTAGTTTAAAAGTATTTGATGTTGTTGGACGAGAAGTTGCCACCCTTGTTAACGAACCAAAAGAAGCAGGAAGTTACGACGTAAAGTTTGACGCATCGAAGTTTTCCAGCGGAATATATTTTTATGCTTTGCAAAGCGGGAATTTTGTTCAAACAAAAAAAATGGCGCTGATGAAATAATTAAAAAGCGAATTATATGTGAAAATAAAAAAGGCGAACACTCTATATTCGTTCGCCTTGTTATTAATTCTGTAATTAGAGTAGTTTACATCACCGCTTTTAATTCGCTGGCAAACGTTTCTTTTGACTGCAAGCCGACTAATTTCTTTTTAATCTCGCCGTTTTTATTAACAAAGAAGGTTGTCGGAATTCCGCGAATGCCTCCGAAAGCTTTTTCCAGGTTTCCGTCATCGATAATAATCTGATACTTCATATTTTTTTCTTTTGCAAAATTTGAAACAAGCGCCAGCGCATCGCCGTCGCGGTCAACGGAAATACCGATAATCAGCGCGTCGTCATTTTTTATGTCGTTATTCAAAGCAACGAGATCGGGAATTTCCCTGACGCACGGACCGCACCAGGTTGCCCAAAAATTAATTAAAACGGATTTTCCCTTTGCCGCATCGGCAAGAGAAATTTTTTCTCCTTTTTCATTGGTCCAGCTGAAGTTCGGAACCTGATTTCCGGATTTTGGTTCTACGGAAATAACGGCTGAAGTATTCTCACTATATTGTGCAGAAGACCCGTTGGTCTGCGGTGTATCTTTTGTTTCGCAGCCAAAAAGGAAGAGTGAGAACGTGAAGAGAATAAGATATTTTTTCATGATAACTCCGAATTATTTTTCAGTTTCTTGATGAGAGAGAAGCGAGAGCAGGCGCTCTTTCGGCAGCCTGCTTACGGCGGCACATAATGTATTTTTATAATTCCACAACACAATGGTTTCTTTGGCGGAAGTTTCTTTAATATAGCGTCCGTTTTTTTCCAAATCATTTTTTACATCGTTCGGAAGTCCGATCACTTTCCCTTTCATGGCGTCATTCATATCCGTTTGATAGATATAGACAATATTTCCTTCCACATTGTACACAACGTGCGCAAGTTTTACGCCTTTAAAAATGGAAAGAATGCCGCCGCACTTTCTACAGCCGGTCAGTTTGGGAACATTTACATCAAACGGTACTTCTTTCGAAAGAATGGTCTTTACATTATCAATATCATCTTCAAACTGCGGCTTTATCGATCCGCCGATAACCGCCTGATAATTTTTTATTGACTGGGAAATAATATTTCTCTCATCGGAAAGATGCGGCTTTACGGGAAGAAAAAAAGAATAGACGCCGACGGCAAAGGCAAGAACAATAATAAATGCAACAACAGGATTGAAGGAACGTAATCTGAACAGTGAAGACCGTGAGGTAAAAAATCCTTTCTTAGCTTCAGATGTTTTTTGCATAATGGAGTAATAGACATCTGCCGGCACCTGCTGTTTGTGAACTTTTTCTTTTACGGTTTTAGAAGCAAGAGAAAGCGCATTCAGTTCATATCCGCAATGCGGGCATTTGTACGCATGCTCCATTAATTCTTTTTTCCGTTCATCGGACAAGCGCTTGTCAATAATTTCACAAACACAGTCATGAAATTCTCTGCATTTCATGATATTATTCCTCTATCAAACTGGTTAATCATCTTTGTTGTTATTAAGAAACCCTCGGTCTTTGGCATAGCTGTAAAGTTTTGTGTGTAAAATTTTTCTTCCGCGATGAAGACGGGAGCGGACGGTTCCGATAGGAACTTGTAAAAATTCCGCTATCTCTTCGTAGGTTAATCCTTCAATGTCGCACAAAATAACAACGGTTCGAAATTCTTCCGGCAGCGAGTCGAGCGCTTTTGAAACATCATCATCCAAAAGATTGCTGAACATTTTTTCCTGTAAATCGGTAGAGTCGCTGGACTCGGCGCGAACAAGATCGTAGAATTTTTCAATCTCTTCATACTCAACTTTATTCGGTTCCTTAACATCTTTACGGTATTGGTTGATGTAGGTATTTTTCATTATCCGAAACAACCATGCG
Source organism: Bacteroidota bacterium (assembly GCA_019455105.1). GTDB lineage: Bacteria > Bacteroidota > Ignavibacteria > UBA10030 > UBA8401 > JACFMZ01. The sequence goes on from JACFMZ010000029.1 coordinate 4,794, forward strand.
CGTAAATTTGTCCCCTGCTCAAACTTATCCCAGAATCGGTACGCTTTCAGGTATGTTTCTTGCAGCAAATCGCTTGCATCATCAGCATTTCCGGTAAGGCGCAAACCGTAATTGTAGAGAATATCGGTATGCTTCATTGCCTGCTCTTGAAACTGCTGATGCAGTGAATTTTTCTGTATTGAAACGTTTAAGAAGAATGGAAGCATTCGGTTGTGAAAGGCTTTCTTCTTCCTGTCAATCTACCACTTTGAACAGTTGAAGAAGAAATCAAGTTCCTAAAAATTATGAATAATCAACTGCTATAATAGCAAAAAGCAGCGCTATTTTCAATATAATAGATATCTTGTTCTGCACGAAATAGATTGTTATATTGAACAGTGATTTTGTTAAAAAAAAGATAATGAATAAATGAAATTTATATATTTCCGGCGGCAACTCTTAATTGCAGCAGCACTACACTTCACAAAGAAAGTCAATCCACTCACGTAATAAAAAATATCATGTACATTTTATGAATATCTCAATTCCAAAAGAAGAAAAAGACGAACTTCGTGTTTCCATGATTCCGCAGAACGTGGAGAAGCTTGTTAAAAAAGGGGCGAAAGTTACGGTTGAAGCAGGACTCGGTTCATCCATAGGAATTTCCGATGATGAATACAAGAAAGCCGGCGCTTCTGTTGAAAAAAATAAAAAGCTGCTTCTTTCCAAAGCCGATATTGTGCTGAAGCTGCGCAAGCCGGCAGTAAAAGAAATTGCTTTGCTTAAAAAAGGTTCGCTGATTGTTTCTTATCTTGATCCGTTTAACGAAGGGAAACTTCTTGCGGCGTTGGCTAAGCAAAATATTTCGGCAGCGGCAATGGAAATGATTCCCCGTTCCACCCGCGCGCAAAAAATGGATGCACTCTCTTCGCAGGCAAGTCTTGCGGGCTACGCCGCCGTGATACTGGCAGCAGGAAGTATCCAAAAAATATTTCCGATGATGATGACGCCGGCAGGAACTATTCAACCGGCAAGAGTTTTTGTTATCGGAGCCGGTGTTGCCGGGTTGCAGGCAATTGCTACGGCAAAACGTCTCGGCGCGCGCGTTGATGCTTTTGATACGCGCCCGGTGGCGAAGAACGATGTGCTTTCTCTCGGTGCAAAATTTGTTGAAGTTGATCTCGGCGAAACCGGACAAACCGCGCAGGGATATGCAAAAGCGTTAACGGAAGAGCAGTTAAAAAAACAACGCGAAGTAATGAAACAGTACTGCGCTCAAGCTGATGTGGTGATTACTACCGCTCAAGTTTTCGGACGCAAAGCGCCGGTGATAGTTACCAAAGAAATGATTGATGCCATGAAGCCGGGCAGTGTTGTGGTTGACCTTGCCATTGATACCGGCGGGAATGTTGAAGGTGCGGTTGCCGGAAAAACTATTGAAAAAAAGGGAGTAAAAATTATCGGCATTACCAATATGCCGATGAAAGCGGCGTTAAATGCCAGCGCAATGTATTCCAACAATCTTACAAACTTTCTGGAAGAATTTTGGAATAAAGAATCAAAAAAATTTGAATTGAAACTTGACGACGAAATTATTAAAAGCTGTCTCATAACGCATAAAGGACAGATTGTTCATCCAACATTTATTCCGGTTGAAAACGTTAAGGAGAAAAAATAATGACCTTAGACCTGTTAGTACCGTTACTTTTTATTTTCATTCTCGCCATCTTTCTCGGCGTAGAAGTTATTTCAAAAGTTCCTTCAATTCTTCACACGCCGCTGATGTCCGGTTCCAATGCAATTTCCGGCATTACGGTTGTCGGTGCGCTGGTGGCTGCCGGCGACGGGCATAATATGCTTTCAACAATTTTAGGAACGGCGGCCGTTGCCTTTGCTATGATTAATGTGGTCGGCGGATATCTTGTAACGAACCGAATGCTGGAGATGTTTAAAAAGAAGGAGGATGAAAAGAAATGAATCTGACTTCTTTTACTGCGGAAATGCTTTATCTTATCGCCGGTCTTCTTTTCGTCATCGGCTTAAAGCGAATGAGCAAACCGAAAACCGCGCGCAGAGGAAATTTACTTTCTGCCTTCGGTATGCTGCTGGCAATTGTTGGAACATTGATCCATTATCAGGTAATCGACTGGACGTATATTGTCATCGGTATGCTTATCGGAACCTTTGCCGGTGCAATTCTTGCGCGCGTTGTAAAGATGACCGAGATGCCGCAAATGGTTGCGCTGTTAAACGGCTACGGCGGTCTGGCGAGTCTGCTTGTCGGCTGGGCGGAATTTCATAAACAGTATGAAAATGTTTTAAATCCGAATGTTACCCATTCCATTGATACGTACACTGCGCTGACAACATTTCTTACGGTGGTGGTCGGCGGATTAACTTTTTCCGGAAGCGTCATTGCGTGGGCGAAATTAAAAGAAGTGATGACCGGAAAACCGATTCTCTTTAAAGGGCAGCAGATTGTTAATGCGGCAATTCTTCTTTTTATTCTTGCCGGCGGAGTATTGTTTACCATTGATCCGATAAATAATTATCCAATCTTTATCGGATTGATTGCCGTCGGACTGCTTCTCGGCGTTACTTCCGTTATTCCTATCGGCGGCGCGGATATGCCGGTGGTTATTTCATTGTTGAACAGCTATTCCGGTATTGCCGGATGTTTAGCAGGATTCGTTATTCAAAATAATGCGCTTATTGTTACAGGTTCGCTGGTCGGCGCTAGCGGAATTATTCTTACCAACATTATGTGCAAAGCCATGAATCGCTCGCTTGCCAATGTTCTCTTCAGCGGATTTGGTTCGGTGCAGACATCAAAAGGAAGCGGAGAAAAAGGGGAAGTGAATCCGGTGAATGTTGAAGATGCGGCGGCGATTCTTGAAGCTGCCGGTTCAGTCTGTATTGTTCCCGGTTACGGTCTTGCCGTTGCCCAAGCACAGCATGCCTGCCGCGAATTGGCGGAATTATTGGAAAAGAACGGAACCGAAGTCCGCTTTGCCATTCATCCGGTTGCCGGAAGAATGCCGGGACATATGAATGTGCTGTTGGCAGAAGCGAATGTTTCGTATGATCATTTATATGAAATGGATGCTGTCAATCCGATTATTGAAACGATTGATGTGTGTTTGGTTATCGGCGCGAACGACGTGGTGAACCCTGCGGCGCGGGAAGATAAAACTTCGCCGATATTCGGAATGCCGATTATTAATGTTGATTATGCGAAAACCGTGATTGTAATGAAACGTTCTATGGCAACAGGTTTTGCGGGAATTGAAAATCCGTTGTTCTATAAAGAAAATACCCGTATGCTGTTCGGCGACGCAAAAAATGTTCTGCAAGGATTGGTGGCAGAATTTAAAAAATGATATTTGGAAGTTTCTTTTTACTTTATACCTCACAGAAAATCTTTCTGTGAGGTTTTTTTATACTCTATATTTCCATTCACTATTTAATGAATACGTATTTGCTTTCTAAAATTATGAAAAACTTTTTCTTTCTTTTCCTTTTCTTTCCTGCGTTGCTTTTTTCTCAAAGTACAATTTTTACGGAAACATTCGGTGCGCCGAGCGGCAATACGGCTATTTCAGCGTTTGAAGCAAGCAACGGTTTCGATAATGATAATTTAACAATGACCGACGGCGGCGCCGCCAATCCGGCTGATGTGCGAAATAACAGTACTGCTTCAACAGGATACGCCAATGCTTCGGGCGCCGGCCAGATTTATTTTACTACGCAGGCCGGTTCAGCTGCGCCGACTGATGAGCGCGGGTTTGCCATTGAAGGAATTGATGCTTCGCCGTACTCCGATTTGAAATTAAGTTTTGCCGTGCGTAAGGAAGGAGGAGCCGGAACAGCATTTGCAAATTTTGCCGTTCAATTTTGGGATGGCTCGGCATATCAAAACATTGCTGTGAACGGATTTCCAACATCAAGTAATGCGGTCGGCTGGTATTTCATTGCTAATGTCGCGCTTCCTCCGGCGGCACAGATTAACGGATTAAAAATTCGGTTTGTAAAAACCGGTTCTATTGCCTGCCGGTTAGATGATGTAACATTAACAGCCGGTTCTTCTTCGGGAGGAGGAGATGATGATACAACAAGCACACCGGCAACCAATATTTCTCTCTCTGCTTCCTCCTTATCATTTGGACAAATACTTTCTATTCCGTCGCTGTCTCAAAATTTTTCCGTTGCGGGAACAAATCTTACCAACGATATTGTGATAACGGCGCCGGCAAATTTTGAAATTTCTTTAAATAATTCTTCATGGATAACGAATACCATTACCTTGCTGCAAAGTAACGGCTCGGTGAATACAACAACGGTATATGCCCGCTACAATCCTTCCGCAACCGGTGCACACAACGGAACTATTTCGTTTTCCAGCGCCGGAGTTGAAACGCAGTCCGTTTCCGTAAGCGGAACATACACAACCGTTGCTCCGCCGTCATCGGATTATTATTCCGGCGCGTATCGTTTGTACGGAACGGCATTGCGTGCGGCGCTTCATAACATTATTAAAGGACATTCGGTTGTAAGTTACGACGGTTTGTATTCAGCATTTCCTTCAACGGATTCTAAACCCAACGGAAAAGTGTGGGATATTTATTCCGATGTTCCGGGAGGAACGCCGGCGTATGAATATACGCACGGACAAAAAAAATGCGGAAGTTACAGCGGAGAAGGAGACTGTTATAACCGCGAACATTCCTGGTGCGACAGCTGGCTCGGACAGACAAATCCTGCGCGTTCGGATTTGTTTCATATGTATCCGACCGACGGCTATGTGAATAACCGGCGAAGTAATTTTCCATTCGGCAAAGTCGGTTCTGTAACATGGACATCAACCAATGGAGGCAAATTGGGAACATGCTCATATCCCGGATACACTGGAACCGTATTTGAACCGATTGATGAGTATAAAGGAGATATTGCACGCTCTACAATGTATATGTCCGTTCGGTATTACACGGAAGATTCAAAATGGATTACGACGCCGGCCACAAATAAATCAGATTTACTTTCTTGGTATGCAAATTTACTGTATGATTGGAGCATTCAAGATACAGTAAGTGTAAAAGAACTGAATCGGAACAACGCTATTTTTTCTTTTCAAAAGAATAGAAATCCGTTTATCGATCATCCGGAATTTGCAGCGGAAATTTGGAAAACCAATATGGCGCCGGCAGTTGTTTCAGTCAGCCAATTATCGCCGACAAAAGTATTGCTTGATTTTTCGCGGTACCTCGATTCGACTGCGGCTGTTGTGACGAAGAATTTTGAATTAAATAATTCCATTGGAAATCCGAATTCAATTCAATGGGATGTGAATAATGATATTTCAAAAATCATTTTAACCGTTCCGGCATTAACATCGGGAACAACGTATTCACTTTCCATTAAAAATCTGAAGAGTATTAATAACGTTGCCATGAATGATACCGTTGTAACGTTGAAAGCTTCCGCAGTGTTGTTTGCACAGCCGCGCACGGAGGTTGTACCGAAAAAAACCATTCTTGAGCAAAACTTTCCCAATCCGTTTAACCCAACGACAACAATCGGATTTATGCTTGAAGAACGCGGTCTTACGACTTTAAAAATTTTCGATGCCGTCGGCAGAGAAATTGCAACTCTCGTTCACCAGGAATTAGAAGCGGGAAGATATTATTCCAAACAATTTGATGCTTCCGGTTTTTCGAGCGGAATGTATTTTGCCCGCTTGCAATGCGGCAACAGCGTTCAGATAAAAAAAATGATTTTAATGAAATAATTCCTGCATAAAATTTTTGGGAAGAAAATACAATGAAGCCGATGCCGTTCTGCATCGGCTTTTCATTTTGAATTTCGCAGAGATAAAGGGTACATTAACTTAAGCCATCCGGATATTTCATTTCTTGCGAGGTGTACCATGAAAACTCTTTTCTCACAAATTTTCTTATTCCTTTGCTGTGCAGTACTTGTCAGCGGTTGTTTTTCTTCTCGTTCAAATATTGAAGAACCAAGCGCCCGTAATCTTCCCCGCGTGGAAAAAGAATTTCGCGGCGTGTGGGTGGCAACAGTTTCCAATATTGACTGGCCCAGCAAACCGGGACTTACAACCGAACAGCAGCAACAGGAAGCGCTTGCCATTCTCGATACCGTTGCCGCTCTTCATATGAATGCCGTCATCTTTCAAGTTCGGCCGCAGACCGATGCAATCTATAAATCAGATTTGGAACCGTGGTCGTATTATCTTACCGGCAAGCAGGGACTTCCTCCTGATCCGTATTACGACCCGCTGGAATTTTGGATTACTGAAGCGCACAAACGAGGATTGGAACTGCATGCGTGGTTCAATCCGTATCGCGCGCACGTTTCGCGCAGAGTTGAAATAACGGATTCTTCAATTGTTCGGCAAAAACCGGAACTTGCTAAAGAAATAAATGACGGTATGTATTGGCTTGATCCGGCAAAGAAAGAAGTGCAGGATCATTCCTTCAATGTTGTAATGGATGTGGTGAAGCGCTATGATGTGGACGGCATTCACTTTGATGATTATTTTTATCCGTACAGCGACGGCATTTTTCCGGATGATGATTCGTGGGAAGAATATCAAAAGAAGAGCGGCACTCTTTCCCGTGAAGACTGGCGGAGAATGAATGTAAATACATTTATAGAGCGGGTGTACAAAGGAATAAAAAATGAAAAACCGTACGTAAAATTTGGTATCAGTCCGTTCGGAATTTGGCGCCCAACCTATCCGCAATCCATTGAAGGATACGACCAATACAATAAATTATACGCCGATGCAAAACTGTGGCTGAATAAAGGATGGATTGATTATTGGACTCCGCAGTTGTATTGGCACATTAATCAGATTCCGCAGAGCTTTCCGGTGCTGCTCGGCTGGTGGCTGAAAGAAAATTCTCTTCATCGCCATCTTTGGCCCGGCATGATTATCAGAAGATCGCACGATGAAAAAACAGCCGATGAAATTGTCAACCAAATTATGATTGAACGGGGCTTTGTTCCCGAGGCGCCGGGACATATACACTTCAGCATGAAAGCATTTATGCGGGACAGTAATGCCGTCGATTCGAGTTTAATCGCCGGTCCTTACCGGCAGCAGGCAATAGTTCCTCCTTCGCCGTGGCTTGATAATGTTCCGCCGGAAATGCCGGCGGCAACGGTTGAGCGAGTTCGCGATACACTGACCGTACAATGGAGACAGAAAAACCCCGGTGATGTCTTTCGCACGATTGTGTATTATCAATTTGATGAAAAGTGGTTGTATTCAATTTTTAACAAACAGGACAGCGTGTATAGTATTCCTTTTACCAGAACGGTGTATGAACAGCCGCGTAGCCGGCGGGGAGAAATTCAGGAGCCGAGAGCAAAAACGGAGCGGCTGAATGCGCTTGCGGTTTCGGCGGTGGATAGAATGGGGAATGAAAGCAAAAAAATATTTTTAAATATTCCTGAAGCTATTCCGGATTCGCTTTTTCATTAGTCATGCTTCGACTCACGTTGTTTGCTCAGCATGACTCGATCTTTTACCGTGAAGAATGAGAGTTCCAAAACACGCCGGCAAGGGAAATTCGCCGGAGAAGAGGAGAAACTTTATACCGTTCTTCTTTAGTGAAGGAATGAAGCGCATCCAGTACATCAACAATATTTTTAAATCCTATTTTTTCTCCCCATTCAATGGGTCCCAGCGGAAACTGCATTGCAAGTTTCATTGCCTCATCAATATCTTTCGGCTGGGCAATACCGTATTGAACGGCAAACATGGCTTCGTTAATAATCTGGCAGAGAATCCGCGGCATAACCATTCCTACTGAATCTTGAACAAAGCAGGCTTCCTTTTTTATTGCGGCAAAAAAATTCTGAACCGCATCGGCAATTTCGCTTTTTGTATGGAAGGTTGTCGTTAGTTCAACAGCGGAATTTTCAATCAGCGTCGGAAATGCGCCGATACCGACGAGGCGTTCTTTGTGCTGCATCCATTGCATCTGTTCGAGAAGAGTCTGCGTAATGGAAGAAGAAATAATCGGCGTTTCGGGTGATAATAATTTTTCAAAAAGCTGCAGATGTTTCTTTTTTGTTCCGGCATCAGCCGTTGTCAGTTCAAAGGCATAAGTAATTTTCTTTGCATTTGCCGGGAGAGATTTTTCAAAAAAAACCGTAATTCTGTTCTCTTCAAAAAGTTTTGCATATTCCTGCAGCAGAAGCTCATCGCCGAGCAGCGCGGCAGAAATAACAGCTGGCTGTTCTTCTTTCTTTTTTACGAAAGATTTTTTTACCGGTGTAGTTTTTTTATTTACCTGTTTCATAATGAATCTTCGTATGTATAAAATCCCTTTTTAACGTTCTTTCCGAATTGTCCTAATTCCGTCATCTGTTTTTGAAGAAACGCTGGCGCAAACCGCGGGTTGAAAGAAGTTTGTTCAAACAGAGACTTCGTGAGAGCCAAGTGAATATCGTTTCCGGTAAGGTCCATCTGTTCAAACGGTCCCCGCTTAAATCCGCCGCTTTTTTTAGCAAGCAGATCGATTGTTTCAACGGAAGAAATTCCTTCCTGCATCAGTTTTACGGCTTCCGAAAAAAAGAGAGACGAAATGCGATTAACGATAAATCCGGGAGAATCTTTTACGATAATCGGTTTTTTCCCGATTTGTTTTAACGCGTCCGTTGTTTGGCGTACAACATCATCGGAGGTTGCAATACTTTTCACAACTTCCACAAGTTTTACGGAATAAGCAGGGCGAAAAAAATGCGTTCCGATAACCCGTTCCGGTTTTTTCGTTGCTGATGCAATAGCGGCAATGGGAATTGACGATGTGGTAGTTGCAAGTATTGTGGTGTGATGAGTTACCTGATCAAGTTTCTTGAAGAGATCTTTTTTTACCCGCACATCTTCCAACACGGCTTCAATAATAATATCGCAGGTATCAAGATCGTTAATGTTCGTCCGTTTTTTTATCCGCTGCATTGCCTGCTTCATCTCTTCTTCGGAGATTTTGCTTTTATCAACGCTCTTTTTCATTTCAAAATTCATTCGTTCAATGTTGCGGCGGATGACTTCATCGTTAATATCATATAACGCCACAGTGCATTTATGCAGCGCGGCATAATGAGCAATGCCAGTCCCCATTGTTCCCGCGCCGACTATTCCGATTGATAATGCCATATAAAAAAATGTGTAAAGTGATAAGATGATATTGTGTAGAGAAATTACGGAATGATTACACGATTTACAAAAGAAAACAGAAGTTGAAAAATATTTTTAATGCAATACATCGTTCTTACGCCGCGCCGAAAATAAAAAAGACGCCGAGAAAATATTTTTGCTGACTCAGCGTCTTTTAAAAGTTGATATTCTTTACCGTCAAAACACAAATTTCTTAATACATAAACATTGGTTTCCCCATAATATTGAAAACGCGCGGGCGGTAATTTTCCTGATCGTATAATTCCTGCACCAGAACGCGCTTTGTTCCTTCGGATAATGTTTTAATTGGAAGAAATGTATAGCGTCCTTCGCGAAGCGCCACCAGCGTTCCGGTGGTTCGCTTTAAAGCGAGATTGACGGCTAAGTTGGCGTAACTCATTGCCACCATTCTATCCAGCGCGTCGGGTTCGCCGCTTCGCATTAAATACGCCACTTGTTGGTAAATCATATGCGAGCCGGTAATTTTCTGAATTGCTTCGGCGGTAATTTGACCGATGCCGCCAAGTTTTTTGTGTCCGTAGGCATCTGCCTGTCCGAACTCAACAACTTTTCCGCCGACCATCTGCGCCCCTTCGGAAATTGTCATGATGGCATAGTTGCTCGGATTTGATTTTTTATCATCCATTAAAAAATTTGCCAGACGTTCAGGATCAAAATGCACTTCGGAAATTACCGCGCGGTCAACGTGAGCGAGATACGCGGAGATGAGCGATGTTTCGCCGGAGTTGCGTCCGAATAATTCCACTACGGCAATGCGCTCGTGAGAGCCGGCAGAAGTTCGAAGGTTGGTAATAAATTCTACGCTGCGCGTAACGGCGGTGGAAAAGCCGATACAGTAATCGGTTCCGTACACATCATTATCCATTGTCTTTGGTACCGCCACCACGGGAAATCCTTCTTCGTGAAGACGGACAGCATAACTTTGCGTATCATCGCCGCCGATGGTAATCATAACATCAATGCCGAGGTATTCAAGATTCTTTAAAACATGCGGAGTAAAATCTGCCGGCGGATCTCCTTCTTTCGGCAGCTTCTTCGGATCCTGCAAAAATTTTGGAATATCCGACCATTTTACTTTTCCGGGATTTGTGCGGGAAGTGTGCAAAAATGTTCCGCCGGAACGATCAACAGTCCGCGTATTTTTTTTGTTAAGATGCAGATAACAATTTTCGTGAGAATTTTTATCATCCCAATTTAATTGAAGCAGTCCGCCCCAGCCGCGGCGAATGCCGACAACTTCTGCCCCTTCATCAATAGCGCGATAGACAACTTCTTTTATGCAGGGATTCAATCCGGGAACGTCGCCGCCGCCGGTTAATATTCCGATACGCATAGTAGTACCATCTCCGTTTCTCTGTTCGTTATATTGTTGGTGATTTTTGCTGATTGTAAAAAATATAACTGTACTATATTTGAGAAAATTTCCTTCAAAAACAATATGAAAGAAAATTTTTATTGTGCCGCTGAAACGCGAAGAATATGCTGAAGATCGGTTCGTGCTATTTTTAATTATGCGAAGCGGCAGATACTCTGAATAAATCTTCCAATGTCGTCATCGTTTTATGAAGTTCTATTGTTGAAAGCGTATCGTTTGCCGCACCCCACACAGTACGGCTGCGGAACAGCGCCTGCTGAAAATCAATTTTATGATTAAAAGCTTCTCCGTGTTGTTTTTTTATTTCCTGCAGCTGTTCGGGTGTGAGAAGGGAAATGTCGAAATTCTTATAGAGTCTATTAGTGTCAATATAAAAGCTGTCGATAATTGAGCAGGAAAATATTTTATACAACTGCTCTTTTGTAAAACGAGAGCGTTGCAGCAGCTCAACGCGAAATTCTTTTTTCGTTTTAAACCGCACGTTTACCAAACTGCCGATCGCTTCCGTGCGAATTCCCTCCGAAGAAAGTTCGGTCATCACCGATGCGGTTAATTCATACGGTTCCGAAAGAATGACTTTTTGCTCAAAAACATTTTGTACAAAAAATAATGACACAAACGTTATCAGACCGGCAACCGCAGGCGCAATCACCCACCCCGAGGCAATTTTTCCTAAGACTTTAAAATTTACGGAATGCGGATCTTTTGCTATACCGGTACCGATAATTGCCCCGATGAATGCCTGAGTGGTGGAGAGCGGAACAAGCGGAACCGGCGGGAGATTGCTGCGAATAAAAAATTGCTCTAATTTTTGTGACGTAAATAAAAAGAGAACAAGTATTTCTGCAGACACGGCGACAAATCCCGTAATGGGAGAAATTCTGTTAAAATCTTCACTGACCGTATTAATAACTTGATTGCCGTAGGTAAAGATTCCTACGGCAATAGAAATTCCGCCCAGCAGAAATAATTGCTGCTCACCGTTTAAAACAAAAATATGTGCAATTGGTAAGTCCGGTAATTGGACGGATGAGACGAACATTCCCATAACGTTGGCGATGTTGTTCGCACCGAAACTATACGAAGCGAGCGCACCGGCAAGAATAAGTCCGAACCGCGTGTAGGTATCGAATTCTAAGAGATGAATTTTCCATTTCAGTACTGTTGCCTTCATCAATTTGAAAAGAAGAAAGCCAAAAACTGCGGCGATGATAGGCGAGGTGATCCAGCTGAGTAAAATTTTATAGAGGGAAAAATAATCGGTCGGCGAATCGGTAAATAAGTTCCAGCCGATAATGGCGCCGACAATAACCTGCGCGGAAGAGACCAGCAGCTTTGAACGAATCATTAAAATAATGGAAATTCCTGCGCCGGCGGCAACGGCAAAACTTCCTGCCAAAGCATTAACGGAGCCGAGATCGTTGAGTGTTTTTGTTGTTCCGCCGCCGCTGATAACAGAGCCGAGAATAACAAAGATACCGGAAATGACTGCCGCCGTACGAAATTTCAGCATCTTTGAAACAACTGCAGTGCCGAAAATGTTTGATGCGTTATTTGCTCCGGAAGACCATCCAAGAAATAATGCGCTGAGAATAAAAAACCAAACAGAAAGCTCCACCGTTACTCCAGCCTTTTAATAATTGCGATGGATAATCGATCGCAGACATCTTCCGATTGTTCGGCAATTTTTTCAATGTGAAAAGCAAAATCCCGTATGTGCATTTTGTAGCTTAAGTCGCTCTTCGTTCGGTAAATCGTTCGTTTAATCTTCTCGGCAATCTTATTTGTTTCTTTTCGGTAAAATTGAACTTTCGTTACATAATCCCGAACGGCATCCACGTTTCGGAAATAGGAGCGAATACCGCTGACGGTATTTTCCAAACAGGAAATGGAGCGGTCGGAAATTTCCAGAAAATCATTTTTCAATTCGCTGACGATAACAGGAATTTCAACGGAAAATTCGAGCAGTGTTTCAGTGGTGGTATTCAGTGCTTTATCGCAGCTTTCCAGAATTCCCAACACATCGCCGCGTGCCTCAGGAATCAACGTTCGCGTGTACAGTTTTATTTCAATATTCCGGCGCAGATCATCGGCATCCTCTTCGGCTTTTCGTAATTCTAGAAGATGATGTTCAAATTCTGCTGTCTGATTTTCAAGATAACATTTAATTCCAAGTTTAAATATTAATCCTCCCTTAATAACCAGATCGAGATATTCATCAATTTGTGCTTCGAGTTTTTTTGTTTTCTTGAGAAACATTGTTACTCTTCCTTTAGAAAGTACCGGTACGGTGTGCTCTTCTATATACTGCAAAAATTATTAAACATCAAACAATGCAAATAAAGCACACGGCGATTGAAAAATGCACGCCGATGATTGTTCGGATAAAATATAAAAAATATTTGCTTAAAAATTTATCACGTAAAATATTTTTTAAAAGATTGAAATATTTAATCAGCTTGCGCGGTGAATGTGGTTGCATTTCATTTACGGTAAAAAAATGCCGAAGTAATTTCAAAGAAAATGCCTCTGATGAGGCGGCGGATAAATATCACAGGGATAATATTTTCTTAAAATTTTTCTCTGAACCTCTTGCGTATTTCCGTTCCATTCCTTACAATAACTTAAAGTATTTCTTGAACAAGAGACGATTCTTGCCAATAAAGACAACCAATACCATTCTGAAAAATTCCTCGAACTTTAACATTCGCTCCGATAACTACACGCTTTTTTCAACATTAATTCAACATTCTCAATCACGTTATGAGGTGATGACAACGCAATGGCAAAAAAACAGACAAAGTTATTTGTGCTCGATACCAACGTTGTTTTACATGACAGTTCATGTATTTATCAATTTAAAGAACATGATATTGTTATACCCGTTACACTGTTAGAAGAACTTGATGCATTCAAAAAAGGGAATGAATCGATAAATTTTCACGCACGTGAATTTGCCCGTAACGTGGATGCCATGAGCGGCGACCATATTTTTAACGGCGGCGTAAAAATCGGAACCGGTCTCGGAAAAATTACGGTTCGCTTAGAGCAAAGTTTCCATAAAGATTTGCAGGCAGTCTTCACGCCGAATAAGCCGGATCATCAAATCTTAAACTGTGCGTACTGCCTGGCAAAAGAAAATCCCCGCCGCGAAGTAATTTTAATTTCTAAAGATGTTAATCTGCGCATGAAAGCGAAAGCTGTCGGCATTCCGGCGCAGGATTATAAAAACGATCAGGTGAAAGATATTTCTTCGCTGTACACCGGTCACCGCGTTGTAGAAAATGTTGATGAAGAAGTTATTCATCAGTTACATTCCAATCCGTTTGAAATTCATCCTGAAGATTTACCGCAAAATCATTTTGTGCCGAATGAATATATGGTGCTGCGCAACGGAAAACATTCGGCGCTCGGTTTGTTTGATGCCGAACATCAGGCAATAACCCGCGTGGATAAAAATGCTGCGTATGGAATTCTTCCGAAAAACGCAGAACAAATTTTTGCCGTGAATGCGCTCTTAAATCCGGAAATTCAACTGGTTACCATTACCGGCAGAGCGGGAACGGGAAAAACGCTGCTGGCGCTTGCCGCGGCTATTGAGCGGCGGAAATATTACCGGCAGATTTTAATGGCGCGTCCCATTGTGCCTCTCTCTAATAAAGATATCGGATTTCTGCCGGGCGATATTCAATCCAAATTGGACCCGTATATGCAGCCGCTGTTTGATAATCTTGGCGTCATTAAAAATCAATATCAAGATCACGACCAGAATCATACGCGGATTGATCAAATGCTGCAGGAAGAAAAATTAGTTATTGAGCCGCTCTCATATATCCGCGGAAGAAGTCTGGTGAAAATATTTTTTATTGTGGATGAAGCACAGAACCTAACGCCGCACGAAGTGAAAACAATTATCACCCGCGCCGGCGAAGGAACAAAAATAATTCTCACCGGAGATATTTATCAGATTGACCATCCGTATCTCGACAGCTTGTCGAACGGATTAAGTTATTTAATTGAGCGGATGAAGGGTCAGAAGCTGTACGCTCATATTAATTTGGAAAAAGGGGAACGGTCAAAACTTGCAGACCTTGCCAGTAATCTGTTGTAGCATTTCCGCGCGTTGAATAAAAGCGGCAAAGTGTTTTCATCATATTTTATGAAAAGTACCAGCCGCCGATTTTTCGGTATTGTTTGCCGGCTGGCAAATATTATTTTTCCGGTTACAATCATTGAAACTAAGAAAAGAAATTCTTTTATTTTTCAAATCAGTCGCTTCATTCTTCTTTCAATAAAGGTATTACCATGAGTAGAACAATTTCCCGCCGTAAATTTCTTGAAACAACTTCAACCTTAACGGCAGGAGCAATTCTTGCCAGCTGCGCTCCTTCAATAACATCGCGTCCGAAGTTTGATCTTATTATTAAAAACGGCGCCGTGATTGACGGAACCGGCGCTGCTGAATTTTCCGCCGATATCGGCGTTCGAGACGGGATCATTCAAGCGGTGGAAAAGCTTGATACGCTTGATGCCGCGCGGATTATTGATGCCGCCGGATTAAAAGTTGTTCCCGGATTTATTGATATCCATTCTCATACAGACGGTTCCGTACTTTATAATCCGACGGCGGACAGCAAACTGCGCCAGGGAGTAACAACAGAAGTCGGTGGACAGGACGGTGATTCGTTAGCGCCGATGAGCGACGAAGCCTATCAGCGCTGCATCAGTAAACGAGATCCGAAAGATTGTCCGTTTAAAACATTTGATGAAGTTTTTTCCGCAATTGAAAAACGAGGTTCTGCGCAGAATATGGTTTCGTTTGTCGGCTTGGGTTCGGTGAGAGAAAAAATTGTCGGTGAAGATGACCGCCCTGCAACAAAAGAAGAAATGGAGTTAATGAAACGCGAGGTGCTGGCGGCGATTGAACAGGGCTGTGTCGGCGCCTCCACCGGCTTGGAATATACTCCGGGAAGTTTTGCAACGGCAGACGAGCTGGCGGAAATAATGAAAGTCATTCCCGAACCGTATCGCCTCTATGCTTCGCACATGCGTAATGAAGATAACTTCCTGCTTGAAGCTATTGATGAAGCCATTCGCATTGCACGCAATTCCGGATCCCGCCTGCAGGTATCGCATCTTAAAGCGCAGTATAAAGTCAACTGGTATAAGCAGGAACTTGCTCTTCGCATGCTGGAAGAAGCTCTTGCCGAAGGAATTGAAACGCACACCGACCGGTATCCATACATTGCATATTCTACCGGGCTGGCAAATCTTTTTCCGCTTTGGTCGCGCGATGGCGGAACCGAAAAATTTATGGCGCGCTTAAAAGATAAATCCGTGCTTCAAAAAATTCGTCCTGAGACAGAACGGAAAATACGGGGTCTCGGTTCGTGGGATGCGGTGATGCTTTCTTCTCTTTCAAAAGAAGGAAATAAAAAATACGCCGGGAAAACAATTCAACAAATTACCGCAGAAAACGGCGCCGATCCGTTTGAGTTTTGTGTTGAGTTAATGATTCAGGAAAACGGCTCCATCGGCATGGTCGGCTTCGGAATGAATGAAGAAGGAACGGAGCTTTGTCTGAAATGGAAAAACACTATGGTCTGTTCGGATGGCGGCGCTTACACACCGAACTCGACTTCAAATCCGCATCCGCGGACATACGGAACATTTCCGCGCGTAATTTCTTATTACCAAAAAGAACGAAAGCTTTGTTCGCTACCGGAAATGATTAAAAAAATGACCTCAATGCCGGCGGAGAAACTCCGATTGAAAAATCGCGGCACTCTTGCTGCAGGCAATGCGGCGGATATTGTGCTGTTTGATTATAACACTATTAAAGACAATGCTACGTTTATTAACCCGCATCAATTCCCGACCGGCATTCCGTATGTTATTGTGAACGGCGGACTCGCCGTGGAGAAGAATGAAATTACCGGAAAATTACCGGGAAAAGTTTTACGAAGCGGAAATCTTTCTATCTAATTTATACGGAGATGTTCTTATGAAAAAAATCGTACTCCTTCTCTTCTGTTCTTCCGTTCTTTTTGCCGAAGGATTAACATTTAAAACCGATTATGTGAAATATGAATACCGCATTCCCATGCGGGACGGTGCAACGCTGTTTACCATTGTCTATGTTCCGAAAGATACAACGCAGACATTTCCGATTCTTATTAAGCGGACGCCGTACACCGTTGCGCCGTACGGCGCAACATATAAAAATTCCATTGAACCTTCTCAGGCAATAATTAATGAAAAATATATTTTAGTGTTTCAGGACGTGCGCGGAAAATTTGAATCCGACGGCGAGTATGAAGATATCCGTCCGTACATTCCGAAAAAAAAATCAAACAAAGATATTGATGAAACGAGCGATATCTACGACACCATTGATTGGCTGGTAAAAAATGTTCCGCGCAACAACGGCAATGTCGGCTTGTGGGGAATTTCCTATCCCGGTTTTTATGCCGCTCAGGCGTTAATGGAAACACATCCGGCATTGAAAGCTGTTTCGCCGCAGGCGCCGGTAACGAATTGGTTTATGGGAGATGATTTTCATCATAACGGCGCATTGTTTCTTATTGATGCGTTTAATTTTTATCGCTCGTTCGGCAAACCGCGCCCTCATCACACGCAAACCTGGCCTGATGGATTTGAATATTCAACGCCGGACGGGTACCGGTTTTTTCTTGAAGCCGGCTCCATTGCTTCGCTAAAGAAAAAATATTACGGCGACACAATTCGTTTTTGGAATGATTTGTTCAACCATCCGAATTATGATTCATTCTGGAAAGCGCGCGTTCCGCTTCAATATTATAAAAATGTCAAGCCGGCAGTGATGACAGTCGGCGGATGGTTTGATGCGGAAGATCTCTACGGAACAATTCACACCTATCAGGCAATAGAAGAGCAGAGTCCCGGCGCCTATAATATTCTTGTTATGGGACCGTGGTTTCACGGCGGATGGGAACGTTCCAAAGGAGACCGGCTGGGAAATGTTAATTTTGAAATTGAAACGTCCCCTTTTTATCAAGAACAGATTGAGCTTCCGTTTTTTAATTATTATTTAAAAGGAAAAGGAACGCTGAATCTTCCTGAGGCGTACGTTTTTGAAACCGGTTCAAATGTGTGGAAGAGCTACGACTCGTGGCCCCCTAAAAATCTTCTGCGCAAAAAATTGTTTTTTGAAAACGAAGGAAAACTATCATTCAGTTCACCGCGCGATAAATCCAATTCCGCGTATGATGAATACGTCAGCGATCCCCGCCGTCCCGTGCCGTATATTGAACAAATCAGCAGCAGCCGCGGAAGAGAATATATGACGGATGATCAGCGGTTTGCGTGGCAGCGGCCGGATGTTCTTTCATACGAATCCGAAATTTTGAAAAATGCCGTAACAATTGCCGGACCGGTAACCGCAAACTTGTATGTTTCTACTACAGGAAGCGATGCCGACTTTATTGTAAAAGTAATTGATGTCTTTCCCGACAGCACAAAGGATAACGAAAAAAATTCTGAGTACGTAAAAATGGGCGGTTACCAAATGCTGGTGCGGGGCGAAGTAATGCGGGCACGATACCGAAAAAGTTTTGAAAAACCGGAAGCGATGAAACCAAATAAAGTAGAAAAAGTTTCTTTTACTCTGCCGGATATTAATCATTGTTTTAAGCCGGGACATAAAATTATGATACAAGTGCAGAGCAGCTGGTTTCCGCTGGTTGACAGGAATCCGCAGAAGTTTGTTAATATTTACACGGCAAAAGAGAGCGATTTTCACAAAGCAACGCACAAAATTTATCGGAATAAAAAATATCCTTCCAATATAGAAATTGAACTGCTGCCGTAATGTGAAGGAAGCAGCAGAAAAATTCTTTACTGTTTAAATTGTTTGACGGCTGAAAAGGATTTTGTACTTTACGGTATCATGAAACGCCTTCAGTCGCTTATATGTTGTGTAATTCTCGCAGTGCAGTTAGCAACATCCGTTGTTACTTCGCACTTTCATTCTGAAGATTATATCCTTCCCGCAGCGCACCCGATTCAAACCCTCGTGAATCATGATGACGCGCTGAATTGCCGGCATGAACCTCTTTCGCAGGAAAAATATTGCCTGCTTTCAATAATGCTTCGGATATCGCTACAGCAATCACCGGTGAACGGCGTTCTTTCTGTAAACCGGAGCAATGAAGTTATTCCCGAATTTCCTTCTCAAACGTATCTTTTTATTGTCACAACGTCTCAATCGCATCGCGGTCCGCCTGCAGCCTTCGCGTAATTTATTCTAAAAAATCATTTATCAATTTTGTGCGAAAGGAATTCTATGAAGAAATTCATCGGAATCTTTATCCTCGTATCGATTGCTGCGGTGTGTTTGAATGCGCAACACAGGGAAGCAGACAGCAGTGTGAACCTGCGGCGGATACAAGCGCAGCTCAGCGCGCTGCAATCATTAGTGGATAGTATAACAGCAGTAAACGAAAATTCTTCCGTTCATGAAGAAGACCTTGAAGCCGTTGAAGAGCGAATGGAAAAACAATTTTCGGAAGTGGAAAATAAAATTGCTTCGATTTCCCGTTCTACCGCACCGATTATCTTAAATCCGCGCATAACGACATTTATTAACTTTGCCGCCCGCGTGGATAATAAAAATGTGTTGGATGAAACCGGTACAATCCCAATTCATAATCGTCCGTTTTTACGCACGGTGGAATTAGAACTTGGTGCGCCGGTTGATCCGTATGCTGATGCGGTAACGATTCTTTCCGTAGAAGATGAAGCCGGTACCGGTTTTGCGATTGATGCTGAAGAGGCGTACGTAAATATTAAACGGCTGCCGATTATCGAAAGTGCGCCGCTCGGCGTTAAATTAAAAATCGGAAAATTTCGCGCGCCGTTCGGCATAAATAATAGTATTCATCTGCACGACCTTCCGTGGACCACCAGACCGCTGCCGATTGCTAAATATTTAGGGACAGAACACGGCGAATTTTTTGAATCAGGGTTCAATACGGCCGGTGCGGAAGCAGATTTTTTTCTGCCGAGTTTCCATTCATCTTCCGCCATTGAAATGAAACTTGCTCTTATGCGCTCCGGTGAAATCGGCATGGCGCAGGGAACAGCAGGCAATAATCCGCCGCTCGTCGGACGACTCGGATTTTCACAAGAGTGGAATAATGAACAGCTTCTGCTGCTCGGCGTCAGCGGATATCATGAACCGGGAAATCATTCAACGCAATTAATCGGTGCGGATGTAACCTATAAATGGGCGCCGATTGAGAAGCGTGAATCCCGTTCGTTTGTTGTCGGCGGAGAATTATTTGCGGGAAGCCGTTCGGCGCCGGATACGGCAGGAAGGAAAACGACAATAAAACCATTCGGCGGGTTCGCTTATGCGCAGTACCAATTTTCGTATTGGACGTATTTTGGTTTACGCTACGACTGGCTACAAGAGCCGAGCGATGCCGCGCTTATAACAAAAGCTGCCGCCGCCTATATCAGTTATTACACAACGGAATTTCTACGCTTTCGTCTCGGCGTTGAACATAAACAAAGCGATCTTCTTGCGCCGAAGTTCAACAACGTTACGTCAATTATTTTTGATGTGAATGTCGTGTTCGGTTCGCATCCCGTTGAACCATATTGGGTGAACAGATAAATTTTATTATTCCATAGTTGAGGAAAGAAAATCTTATGAAAAAAATAATTTCGCTCTCGGTTTTGATGCTGTTCGTAAGCATTATAACACAGCCGCAGACAAAAAAAGTGAAGGTTGTTACGACCCTGAACTATCTAAAATATGTAACGGAGCAAATCGGCGGTAACAACGTCAGCGTGATTGCATTGGCAAACCCAAAACAAGATCCGCATTACGTTACCCCGACGCCGCGAATGAATGCTGTTACCACCGATGCAGATTTGTTTATTGAAAACGGAATGGGGCTTGATCAATGGGCAAAAAATGTCGTTGATGCTTCCGGAAATCCGAAGGTGCAGGCAGGAACCAGCGGGCATTTAACTGCCACCCTGAATGTTCCGGTAAAAGAACTTCCGACGGAAGTTTCGCGCGCCTGGGGTGATATTCATCCGCAGGGAAATCCGCACGTCTGGCTCGATCCGTTGAACATAAAAATAATTGCGGAAAACATTGCCGGAAGTTTGAAAACGCTTGATCCCGCAAACGCCGCTTATTATCTGAACAATCTTCAGCATTTTAAAGAACAAATTGATGCGGCAATGTTCGGCGAAGCGTTACTCAAAGCAGTGGGGAAAAAAGCGGGAGATATTCTTTCACGAAAAACAAAAACCGGTGAACTGACGGCGTGGCTGCAAACAAAAAAATTAAATTCCAAGCTCGGCGGCTGGATGAAAACAGCGCAATCTCTTGCCGGCAAAAAAGTTATCACCTATCATAAAACGTATATTTATTTTGCCGAACGATTTGGAATAGATCTAGCCGGCGAGTTGGAAGAAAAGCCGGGAATTCCGCCTCCGCCTCAGCATCGCGATGCCGTGGTTGAGCTGGTAAAACGGGAACATATTACCACAATTTTAAATGATAATTTTTATTCCACCGAAGCAGCGGAGTATGTTTCATCAAAAACAGGCGCGAAGGTAGCGGTAACGTATATTGATGTGTATGCGACGACGGAAACAGAAACGTACGAAGGATTAATCAGCACACTGCTGCAAAATCTTTCCGGTACCGTTCGGTAAGAATTTCCGCAGAATAATTTAAACAACAGTGTATTACTTTTTGAGAAAATTATGGAACAACTCTTTTATCTCCCGTCAACAATGTTCTGGCCTCTTGCCGCCTGTCTTGTCTTAACGGGAATTCATGTGTATCTGGGCGTGCACGTTATTGCGCGAAAAGTAATTTTTGTGGATCTCGCCTTAGCACAAATTGCCGCGCTCGGAACAATGATCGGCGTGCTTCTCGGATATGAAGCCGGAAAAGATTCGACGGCGCTTTATCTCTATTCACTGGCATTTACAATTTTCGGGGCGTTTGTTTTTTCTGCGACACGCATGAAGGGAGAAAAAGTTCCTCATGAAGCCATTATCGGTATTGTGTACGCCGTTACCTTTGCGGCAACAATTCTCGTTCTTTCGCAAAGTGCGCTCGGTCCGCAGGAACTGGACCATATTATTAAAGGAGAACTGCTGTGGGTGCAGGGAGAAGTGGTAATAAAAACAGCGGTGATTTATTTTTTCGTCGGAGTCTTTCATTTTATTTTTCGAAAAAAGTTTTTCGCCATTTCCAACGATCCGGCAGAAGCGGAAAAATCGGGTATCGATGTTCCGTTGTGGGATTTTCTTTTCTACATGTCGTTCGGTTTCGTCATTACCAGTTCTGTTGCTATTGCCGGTGTTTTTCTCGTCTTCAGCTTTCTTATCATTCCTTCGGTCGGAGCGATGCTCCTTTCTGATAAACTTTCAACGCGTCTTGCCATCGGATGGATTTCCGGATCCATTATAAGTTTTATCGGCGTTAAATTATCGTGGAATACCGGTTTGCCGACCAGCCCGCTGATTGTTGTGGTGCTTGCTGCGGCATTAATGCTTGCCGCGTTGATTCGATTTCTGAAAATGTCTGAAGAAAAAGTGAAAGCTGTCCGCTCTGTTGCCGTCTCGCTGATTGTCGTAGGAATATTTATTGCCGGTGTATTTTTCTTTAAGAAGCATCAGGAAGATCCGTATGAACATACACTACATTTGTTGGAAAGTACGGTACGGACTGAGCGGCAGACGGCGTTGGCGAATCTTTCAGAATATCTTGACAAAAAAGAGGAATGGAAAAATTCCGCTCTCGCTTGCCTTGATGACGAAGATGCGGAAGTACGGAAAAGCGCGATAATGCTTTTCATGCAGCTCTCCGATCGCTCTGTTGAATCGAAGATAGCAGAAAAAATTTATGATCCTTCGGATGAAGTAAAACGGGCGGCAAGCAGAGCGCTGCGAAAAATCGGCACAGAACAATCTTCCGCACAGTTACTCGCCGCCTCAAAATCCGTTGATGATCCTGAACTGCAGTTAGATTTTTTGCAGTCCGCGCTGGAATTGAAAAATGCCGGTGCCGTGCCGGAATTGATTGCCATAATAAAAAGCCGAAATTTATTTGCCGATGATGCGTTCGATCAGCTTCGAAGCCATGTTGAAATATCTTTTTCCATGAATGAAATTCATAAAATTGAAAACTGGTGGAAGGAGAAAAACAACAGAATTATGTGGAACGAAGAAAAGCATATGTTTGTGGTTCAATAAGAGACTTGTCAAATCGTTATGATTTGACAAGTCTCCGAAACATATTACGCAGGAATAG
>JACFMZ010000030.1 GCA_019455105.1 Bacteroidota bacterium
TTGTTAATTCCGTGATGGAAGATTTTTCTTATACGCTTAAAAAAATTTCATGAGCCGGTTGCCAAAAATTCGTTTCGGTATTGTGGTCTTTCCGGGAGCAAACTGCGACCATGATGCGTATTATGCAGCGAAGAATATTTTTCATCAGGACGCGGAATTTTTATGGCACAAAGATACCGACCTGAAAAATTCCGATGTGATTATTCTTCCCGGCGGATTTTCCTACGGAGACTATTTGCGAACCGGAGCTATTGCGCGGTTTTCTCCGATTATGAATGAAGTAATAAAATTTGCACACAGCGGCGGAACCGTCATCGGAATCTGCAACGGTTTTCAAGTCTTATGCGAATCGGGACTGCTGCCGGGCGTTTTGCTGCGAAACTCGTCGCTGCTCTTTTCCTGCAAGCATGTGTATATTCGCGTAGAACATTCACACTCAAGATTTACGCAGGAATGTTCCGTCGGCGAGGTGCTGCGAATTCCAATTGCGCACGGTGAAGGAAATTATTTTGCCGAACCGGAAACAATTCGTTCGCTTGAAGAAAATAAACAGATAGTATTCCGCTATTGCGATGAATACGGCAATGTAACGGCGGAATCAAATCCGAACGGTTCAATCAATAACATTGCCGGTATTATGAATGCCGCCGGCAATGTTATGGGATTGATGCCGCATCCGGAAAGAGCCAGCGACGAAGCGCTCGGCTCGGTTGATGGAAAAAAAATCTTTGAATCGATAATTAAAAATTTTGTTTTACAAACAGTTTAGAAGGAGAAAACGATGCTTGGTATAGGCACACCTGAAATGATTATGATCGTTGTGGCGATCTTAGTATTATTTGGAGCGAAAAAAATTCCTGAATTTATGCGCGGACTCGGCAAAGGTGTCAGTGAATTTAAAAAAGGAATGAGCGATATTCAGCAGGAATTACAGAGCGAGGTTTCTAAAGAAGATCAGCTACGCAAACGGGAAGAAGAACTGGCGCGTAAGGAAGCGGAATTACAGAAACGCCTTGACGAAAAGAAATAAGCCGTTGTTGTGGTAAATCTTCACGAGCCATACGATCTCTTTCGCGAAAAATTGTTGAACGGAACAGAAACTGTTGAACAGCGCACGCAGGCGTTTCTTTCTGAAATAATAAAACGAAAAGAGCTGAATGCATTTCTTACTGTCTTTGAAGAAGAAGCAATGCAGCGCGCTAAAGAGATTGATACGAAAATACAAAACGGCACTGCCGGTTCGCTGGCAGGAATGATTGTTGCCGTTAAAGATGTCGTATGTATGAAGGGGAAGAGAACAACCTGCGCTTCAAAAATGCTCGCTGATTACGAAGCAATTTATGACGCAACGGTTGTTCAGCGTCTGAATAATGCCGATGCGCTTTTTATCGGCAAAACAAATATGGATGAATTTGCAATGGGTTCATCCGGAGAAAATTCTGCCTTCGGTGCGGTAAAAAATCCCGTTGATGAAACACGTGTTCCCGGCGGTTCAAGCAGCGGTTCGGCTGTTGCCGTGGCGGCGCATTTATCAACTAGTTCGCTCGGAACCGATACCGGCGGCTCTATCCGCCAGCCGGCGGGTTTCTGCGGAATTGCCGGTTTGAAACCGACCTACGGAAGAGTTTCGCGCTATGGATTGGTTGCCTACGCTTCATCGTTTGATCAAATTGGCCCGTTTGCACATTCCGCCAGAGATATTGCGCGGGTGCTGCAGGTTATTGCCGGGTATGATGAATGTGATTCAACGTCCGCAAATATTCCGGTTCCTAATTATTTGGAGGCAATGAATCGCAATGTAAAAGGATTAAGAATCGGAATGCCGAAAGAATATTTTCCCGATGCATTGAATTCCGAAATTCGTTCGGTGCTGCAGAAGAAAATTGATTTACTGAAAGCGCACGGTGCGGAAATTGTTGAGGTCTCGCTTCCGCATTCGGAATATACCATTGCAACGTATTATATTCTTGCTACAGCCGAAGCCTCTTCCAATCTTGCACGTTATGACGGCGCGAGATATGGCTACCGAAGCAGACAGGCGAACGACCTTGAACAAATGTACACAAAATCCCGCAGTGAAGGTTTTGGCGAAGAAGTAAAACGGCGCATTATGCTCGGCACGTATGTGCTCTCTTCCGGTTATTACGATGCATATTATCGGAAAGCGCAAAAGGTTCGCCGATTGATACAAAAAGATTTTCTTGATGTCTTTCAGCATGTTGATTGTCTTGTAACGCCTATTGCGCCGACAACCGCATTTAAAATCGGCGAGAAAGTTTCTGATCCTCTTCAAATGTATTTAAATGATATTTATACCGTTTCGGCAAATCTTGCCGGCATTCCGGGAATTTGCGTGAACGCCGGAGCCGATGCGAACGGACTTCCAATTGGAATTCAATTTTTAGGAAAACAATTCGATGAAGCAACAATTTTACGCGTGGCGGATTTTGTAGAATCAATTCATTAATTAACAATAAAAATACTTATGTCAATTCTTGTCAATAAAAAAACACGTCTTGTCGTTCAAGGCATTACCGGCGGCGAAGGAACATTTCATACGTCGCAAATGCTTATTTACGGAACGAATGTTGTTGCCGGCGTAACTCCCGGCAAGGGAGGACTTCGTTATAAAGGGAATGAAAAAGATTCATTCATCCGCGAAGTGCCAATTTATAATACTGTTGCCGAAACGGTGAAACATGAAGGAGCAGACACTTCCATTATTTATGTTCCTGCGGCATTTGCCGCCGATGCAATTATGGAAGCGGCGGATTCGGGAATAAAATTAATTATCTGTATCACTGAAGGAATTCCGGTGAAGGATATGGTAAAGGCGTACGAACATATTACTAAACGCGGAGTTCGACTTGTTGGTCCCAACTGTCCCGGTGTTATTACTCCGGGCGAAGCGAAGGTTGGAATTATGCCTGCCTTTATTCACAAACCGGGAAGAGTCGGCGTTGTTTCCCGAAGCGGTACACTTACGTATGAATCAGTCTGGCAGTTAACGGAACGAGGCATCGGGCAGTCAACCTGCGTCGGTATCGGCGGCGATCCGATTATCGGCACGCGTTTTATTGATGCTATTCAATTATTCAACGAAGACGAAAAGACCGATGCGATTATTATGATTGGTGAAATCGGCGGAAGTGCAGAAGAAGAAGCTGCTGCATACATAAAGAAAAATGTAAAGAAGCCGGTGGTTGGATTTATTGCCGGCAGAACTGCGCCTCCGGGAAGAAGAATGGGACATGCCGGCGCAATTATTTCCGGCGGTAAAGGAACGGCAAAAGAAAAAATGGAAGCCATGCGCGCCGCCGGAATTTATGTCTGCGATTCTCCGGCAGAACTCGGCGAAACAATGAAAATTGCGCTCGCAAAAAAATACAAAGCAACGTCAACAATAAAACCAAAAAAGAAACCGGTAAAGAAAACTGATTCGGTAAAAAAACCGGTGAAGAAAAAATAATATATAAAAAATAGAAATAAGGAGAATCTTGTGGCTGTAGAACGAACACTCTGTATTATGAAACCTGACTGCGTCCGCAAAGGACTGCAGGGAGAAGTTTTATCACGCATTCAAAAAGCCGGTTTTAAGGTTTTAGGAATGAAGCAAATTCGGTTAACAAAAGAACAAGCCGGTGCGTTTTATGCCGTTCATAAAGAACGCCCGTTTTATGCATCGCTGGTTGAGTTTATGACGTCCGGTCCCGTTGTGCCGGTTGCATTGGAAAAAAATAATGCCGTTGCCGATTACCGCACGCTTATCGGCGCAACCGATCCGAAAGATGCGGCTGAGGGAACCATTCGCAAATTATTTGCCGATAGTAAAGGCGAAAATATTGTTCACGGTTCTGATTCAGTGGAGAATGGAAAAATTGAAGTATCATTTTTCTTTGCCGAAAGCGAGCTGGTATAGTTCTCTTCTTTGATGACAATCTCTGAATATTTACCACGGTCGGTACATTTCCCGACCGTTTTTATTATAAGAACATATTACAATGAGTGAAACGGCGTTATGCTTAAACATTGGGAAAAAATTTCATCAAAAATAGTTTTTAAAAATTCTTGGTGGACGTATAAACAGGATTATTTTCAAATTCCAAACGGAATTCGCGGTGAATATCATTATGTTCATACACTCGGCGCCAGTATGATTGTTCCGGTAACCGACGAAGGGAAAATTATTCTTGTGAAGCAGTATCGCTTTCTCTGCGACAGAGAAAGTATTGAACTGCCCTGCGGCGGCGTTAAAGAAGGAATGACGTATGAAGAGACAGCGCATCTTGAAATGGAAGAAGAAACAGGTTTCCGTGCCGGGAAATTAGAATATGCCGCCGAATATAATCCGTACAACGGCGTCACCGATGAAATTTGTAAAGTTTATGTCGCTTCCGATCTTCACCAAACAAAAGCAATTCCAGACAATACCGAAGAATTTGAAATTCTTTATAAACACATTCACGAAGTGGATGAATTGATACGTTCTAACGAAATTTGGGACGGAATGACGATTGCCGCCTGGGGATTAACTAAACATTTACTATAAGAGGAAAAATGATGAAAAAATTTTTGTATTTCTTCCTTCTCGTTGTAACGGCGTTTGCCCATGAGCCGAAAAAACATTCTGCCAAACCGGTAATTATCGGCGCCGATATTTTATTCACCGAACGGAAAGATTTGATTAACGGAAAACGCGTTGCACTTGTTACGAACCATACCGGCGTTCTTTCCAACGGAAAACATCTTGTTGATGCACTCTTTGAAAATAAAAAAACATCGTTGGTTGAAATTTTCGGTCCCGAGCACGGTGTACGCGGAGATGCACCCGACGGCACGCATATTTCCGACAGTGTTGATGCAAAAACCGGCGTAAAAGTTATTTCGCTGTATGGAAAAATTAACAAGCCGACTCCAGAGATGCTGAAAGATATTGATGTGCTGATTTATGATATTCAAGATGTCGGCGTTCGATTTTATACGTATATCAGCACGATGCTTCTTTGTATGGAAGCATGCGCGGAGAATAATGTACACTTTGTTGTTCTTGACCGCCCGAATCCGATAGGCGGTGAAAATGTTGAAGGACCGATTCGCATTGATTCACTAAAATCATTTGTCGGCTGGGCGCCTATTCCGGTTGCCTACGGAATGACCGCCGGCGAACTTGCGGTTCTGGCAAACACTTCCGGCTGGCTGGCAAACCGCGTTCATGCCAAGCTCACGGTTGTGAAAATGGAAAACTGGAAACGTTCAATGTATTACGATAATACAAAATTACCGTGGATAAAACCTTCTCCGAATATGCCGACGCTTGAAACCGCCGTAGTATATCCAGGAACCTGCCTTATTGAAGGGATAAATGTTTCCGAAGGAAGAGGGACAGAAAAACCGTTTGAGTATATTGGCGCGCCGTGGATTAAGGGAAAGGATCTGTCTCAATTAATGAATAAACAAAATCTTTCCGGCGTGAAATTTGAACCGATTGAATTTACGCCGGTACAAATTCCATTAACAACAACAAATCCAAAATATAAATACCAGTCGTGCGAAGGAATTGCAATTTCTGTAACCGATAGAAAAAAATATGAAGCCGTAAAAACCGGATTAGCAATTGTTTGGGCAATTCATCGGCTGTATCCTGATTCGTTAGTCTTTCGAGAAAGCGGTTTCGATCGGCTGATGGGAACGCCTGTGCCAAGGCAAATGATTCTTGAAGGAAAAACTGTTCCTGAAATTGTTTCAATCTGGAAAGAAGATCTGGAAGTATTTAAAAAACAACGCCGCAAGGGATTGTTGTATATTGATTAGCTTGGATTTGAGTTATGGTATTTTTATTTATTCATATTTTTAAAAGAGAAAAGGTATGAACTATTTTTCAAGAATTATATTTCTTAGCTTCGTTTTAATTACCGGGCTGACTGCTCAGAAAAGAATTCGGGAGTACGGCATAATTCTCGGCAATTACGAAACGGGAAAAAACAATGCCATTACGGATGTTAACGGCGTAACGGTTGGAAACGTAACACTGCTGAAAGATAAAAATATTCGTACCGGCGTAACAGCAATTCTTCCGCATCAAAAAAATATTTTTATGAAAAAAGTACCGGCGGCAATCTATGTTGCAAATGGTTTCGGAAAATTAACCGGCATCAGTCAGGTAAATGAGCTCGGCGATATTGAAACCCCGATTATTTTAACCAATACGCTTTCGGTTCCAACGGCTGCTGATGCCTTGATTGATTACACTCTTTCCGTTGAATACAATAAAGAAAAAGTATTTTCAGTTAATCCTATTGTAGGGGAAACAAACGACGGAACATTGAACGATATTCAGGGAAGGCATGTAAAAAAAGATGATGTGCTGAAAGCTATTGCCAATGCTCATTCAGGAAAGGTGGAAGAAGGTTCCGTAGGAGCCGGAACCGGCACAATTTGTTTCGGCTATAAAGGAGGAATTGGAACGGCATCCCGCGTTCTGCCGAAGGAAAACGGCGGCTATACAATCGGCGTGTTAGTGCAGACAAATTTCGGCGGTGATTTAACCGTCGCCGGAATTCCGATGAAAAGTGAATTAAAAAAAATGGAAGAACATAACAGCGGCGACGGGTCGTGTATGATTATTGTTGCCACCGACGCTCCGCTCACTGCGCGCAATTTACAACGGCTGGCAAAAAGAGCAACCTTTGGGTTGGCGCGCACCGGCGGGAATTGTTCGAACGGAAGCGGAGAATATGTTATTGCATTTTCAACGGCTGAGGAACTTCGTGTTCCGTATGATGACGGAAACAATCTTTTTGTTTCAACAAAAGAAATTCGGAATGATCAAATGACCCCTTTGTTTGAAGCAGTAATTGAAGCAACGGAAGAAGCAATTCTTAATTCAATGTTTGCATCGCCGTCAATGACGGGAATGAACGGCAGAACTATAAAGGGACTTCCGGTTGAAAAAGTAATAACCATTTTGAAAAACCATAATATTGTAAAGAATTAATGGCACCATTGAATTCAGAGAAGAAAAATGAAAATTCTTATGAATAACAATTGTGTGTACGAAATGTTTGAAATGTAATTTCAGCGTTCAAAAAAATAATAATGAAAATTTTTCTTTTATATTTTCTTTTCTCTTTTACGC
Organism: Bacteroidota bacterium; assembly: GCA_019455105.1. Taxonomy (GTDB): domain Bacteria; phylum Bacteroidota; class Ignavibacteria; order UBA10030; family UBA8401; genus JACFMZ01. The sequence continues at coordinate 7,136 of JACFMZ010000030.1, forward strand.
TTCCGGCGCAAGATTCACCCTCTGTCAGTGTTGTCAAGAAACCGCCGCGAAATCCGTATCTTTACATTATTGTTCGTGAGTCGGATGCTACGGCAAGATTGTGGGAAGGATTTTCTCTCGTGCGAAAAGCAAATGCCGGCGATGCTGCCGCTCAGCATGAACTTGGAATTCGATATTTGATTGGTCAGGGATTCACTGCCGACAGCGTAAAAGCTTTTACGTTGATAACGCAGTCGGCAGACCAACAATATATGCTGGCTCATTACAACCTCGGTGTGTTTTATTCTAACGGTTGGGGAACGCCGTGGAATCCCTTTAATGCCTTTAACCATTTTCGTATTGCGGCTCAAAATGGTATGCCTGAAGCTTTGTTTGCACTGGGATTAAATTACACGGATAATCTTGTAATAAAACAAAATTGGGATACAGCATATTTTTATGTTAAGCAAGCGGCAGATAAAAAATATCAGCCGGCGATAGAAGTACTTGATAAACTTGCAAAACTTGCAAAGAAATCAAACGATGAACAATCGGAGAAGCAAACTTCTCTGAACGTTATTTCACAGTCAACACAAACGAATTTTACTCCGGTCTTTTTAGATTTCGACGAAGATTCTACCAAACCGGCAAATGATAAAGAATTGCTGGAAGATATTCTTCGAGAGCTTCCTACGCAAAAATATGTAAAAGATTCGTTGAATATTTCTTCAAAAGAAATTTTTGAATCGTTACGTAAGCATGCAAATCTCGGCGTGCCGGAAGAGTTTACTGTCATTGGAAGATTTTACGAAACGGGACAGTTTGTAAAGCGAGACAGCATAAAAGCTGCGGCGTATTATATGCGTGCTGTCCGCTTGGAATCTCGAAGAGCGCCGGCAATGCTTCAGCGGCTGTTAAATGTGTCGGGTTTTACAGAGCGGATAGAACAGCTTGCAAAAAAACAAAATTCCGAGGCAATGTATTTGTTCGGATGTCTTGCGTTAACCGGCGGAACTTCATTCTCACGCGAACAAGGATTTCAATCGCTTCAAAGAGCAGCGGATGCAGGAAATGTTCCCGCGATGATAGAAACAGGCAATGCCTTGCTGAACGGTCAGGTGATGGAGCGCGAGATTCCAAAAGCAATTCAATATCTTCGCAACGCAGAAGAGAAAGGATATTTTGAAGCAAGAGTACGATTGGCAACGGCTCGTCTGCTGGTTGATGTCCCCGGAATGTCGTTAGATTCTGCAATTTCAATTTTGCATTGGGCAGAAAAAGAAGGTTCCATTACAGCGCAAACAACATTAGGGATTTGTTTTGAACAGGGAATCGGCGAGCCGAAAAAAACTGCGGAAGCCGTTCGTTATTATCGTTATGCTGCGCAGCGCGGAAGCTTGACCTCCTACAATGCATTAAAGCGACTGTATGATTCGCTTCGTCCGAACACTCCTGAATTTACGATTGATGATTTTCATTAAAGGGCCATTCTTTTCTCATCTTCGCACGAACAAAGAAAACAATTAAACCTAACAGAATCATGCCGGCGCCGCTTAATGCGAATTCTATTCCGGTAGAAAAAAAGATTGAAAGCCATAAGAGAATGGCAATGATTGCCGGCAGGGGATAGAGCCACATTTTAAAAGGAAGTGTTTCTTTTCCCAATGTCGTTCGCAGCAGCATTACCCCGATTGCTCCGCCGATGAATTGAACAATAATTCTCATAGCAAGAATAGCGTTAATCACTTCTTTCATTTTAAAAAGAAGAGAAAAAATAAAAGCAACCGCGCCGAGCCAAAGCAATGAGATGTAGGGAAAATTTTTTGTCGGATGAAGTTTTCCCATCACCTTAAAAAAATTTCCGTCTATTGCCGCAGCATAGGGAATGCGCGAGTAACCAACCATAACCGCAAAGAGAGAAGCAAAAGCAATCCACAGCACAAGAATTGTTGCAACAACGGCGGCAGTATGACCGTACAAATGTTCAATCAATGTGCTGACGATAAATTGTGAATTCTGTGCTTCACGCCAGGGAATAACGCCGATAACAGCAAATTGCATTGCCAGATAAATTCCGGCAATTCCCAAAATAGAAATAAAAATTGCCCGAGGAATATTTTTTTCCGGATTTTGAATCTCTCCGCCGAGATGACAAACATTATAATAGCCGAGATAAGAATACATTGATTGCACAGTTGCCTGCCCAAGCACAACCCAAAAAGCCCACGTAAAATCCCAGGCGTGTTCCGGATAATCGAATGCCAGCTGCGCGTTAAAATGCGAAAGGCCGCCGAAGATGAACCACGCTAATGTTGCCAAGACGACAATCCATAAGAAAAGAGAAATTTTTCCGACCGTAGAAATTTTTCGATACAATAATATGGTAAGAAGAATAACAACAGTACCGGAAACCATTCGCTGTGTTACATCGGTCAGCGGAACGATGTAAGAAAAATATTGTGCAAAACCGATTGAGCCGGAGGCAATAACCAGCGGCGCTTGTATCATCGTCTGCCAGATAAGAAGAAAGGAAAATATTTTTCCGAATTTTTCTCTTCCATAGGCTTCACGCAGAAATACATAGCTTCCGCCGGCTTGGGGAAGAGCTGCGCCGTATTCCGCCCAAATAAATCCATCGATAAAAGCAAGCATAGCGCCGGCAATCCACGCAAGAATATGCTGCGGTCCTCCCATCAGTTGTAAGACAATCGGAAGAACAACGAACGGACCGATTCCGACCATATCAATCATATTTAATGCAACCGCTTCGGATAAACCGAGTTCACGTTTTAAGGAAGTTTCTGCCATGGAATTTCCTTTTGGATATATTGAGAATACGCTCGTGTGCCGAAAAAAGTGTACTCTATATTTTCATACGGCGTGTTGACGAGAAGAGCATGAATGAATCCGTTTTTTTCGACAAGTACGGTATGTAAAATTAACGTATCGGGATTTGTGTGAATGATAAACTGTGCTTGGTTATTCAGTGCAGCGTAATATTGAATTGTTGAATCCTGATGAAATGAAAGTTTCTCTTCACGCTTAAATCGTTGTATCATTCGATCTGTTGCACGAAATGTTCCGCCTGTAGGACTGACAACTTTTTTTCCGTTATAAGTAATTTCTCTGTCGTCGTAAGCAATAACGGAAAGCGTGTGAGCGGTATCCTTCTTCAGCCATTCGATTATCTTTCTTCCATGATGAAGAGAATCATCATAACTATAGTTTGCATCAAGATAAGCAATACGGAAGATGTAAGCCGGAATATGCTCATACGCATTAATAAAACCGGTGATAAAACTTCCGCCGCCGCTGTGTCCGGTCAATGCGACTTCTGTCGGATTTCCTGTCTCGAGACGGATTTGGTCAACAATTCGGATAATATTCTGCAAACTGTCTGAATGTTTTTGCCGCCACCGGGGCCAGCTTTTTTCTTCAGCTTCAAGATAGGCGACGATAATATTTTTTTCTTTAAGAGCCTTTCGTATAAACCTAGTTTGAGCAGCGATATGTTGAATATCGAAATGCCAATCATCGTTCGGCGTTAAAATTTTTCCGAATGTCATTTCAATAGAGTTACCATTCGGTAAAGCGTAAAGAATAAGAAGTGTCGGTTTTGTCGTATCAAGCTTTTGCGGAAAGTTAAGAAGAACACGAACATCAGGCTCATAAAATTTTACAATGTTTATTTCCTGAGGGAAATTATCCCTTGAAGTTTGTTCAACGACAGCACACGAACTGAATAAAAAAAGAACAGCGCAAAATTTAACGGTAATAAACTTTGCGCTGAAAATATTTTTGCAGAAAAAATTATTTTCCAAGGATCTCAAATAATTCGCTCAATTTTGGAATAAGGATAATTTCCGTTCGCCGGTTTTTTGCCCGAGCTTCAGCCGTTTCTGCAGTATCAATTGGAAAATACTCGCTTCGCCCGGATGCCGTAATGCGTTTAGGATCGACTTTTCCTTCTTTTGTTAAAAAGCGAATGACTTCCGTAGCACGTAAAACGCTTAAATCCCAATTATCTTTTATGGCTCCGAGATTAATTACTTGTTGATTATCAGTATGACCTTCCACGAGAATTGAGAGGTCGGGCTGAGTATTGAGAACGCGGGAAAGTTCAACAAGCGCTTCTTTCCCACGCTTATCAATATCGGTTTTTCCGGAAGAGAAAAGAAGCTGATTGGAGAGAGAGACGTACACTCTTCCGTTAATGATATTAATCGAAAGACCGATATCTTTAAATCCGAGCAGGGCATCGTTCAATCGGGCTTTAAGTCCATTTAATGCGGAATCTCGGGCAGCAAGTCTTCGTTCTACTTCACGTAAATGCTGTTCACGTCCGACAAGATCTGTTTGTAATGCCGCCAGAGTTGAATCTCGTGTGCTTAATGCCTGTTCAAAATCTTTAAGTTTTGCTTCACGGGAAGCGACATCTTTTTGTAAATCTTCCAGCGAGTTGAGCAGTTTTTTTATTTGCGCGCTGTTTTTGGATTTGGACTGTTCATAATTTTGGTTAAGCAGCTCAAGATCGTTCTCAAGCGCCAGCACGCGTCCTTTTAAAGTATCATTCTGGTATTGAAGCGCGGAAAGTTTTTGATTCTTATTTTTTAAATCGTTGGCAAATGTTGTGCTGTCACTTTGAAGTCTGCTGATCGTCGATTCCATTATATTAACAACGTTCTTTAATGAATCAACGGATTGCTGTAACGCATTGCGGCTTGTTTCCATTTCTTCGAAACGTCCGAGAGAGACACACGCAGAAAGAAAAAGAGGAAGTGCAATGATAACGAAAAGATGTTTTTTCATTTGATAACTCCTTATGAAGTAGAGAAAATTTTCAATGAAATAAAGCGGGGGATGATCAATCATCCCCCGGAAATTTTGTCGGGGTGAGAGGATTCGAACCTCCGGCCTCTTGGTCCCGAACCAAGCGCTCTAACCGGGCTGAGCCACACCCCGTGGCTGAACTATTATTGCGGAGAGGGAGGGATTTGAACCCTCGGTACGGCTTTACAACCGTACGGCGGTTTAGCAAACCGCTGGATTAAGCCACTCTCCCACCTCTCCAAAAGAGAAAAAAGTGTATTAATAAAAAATTATGAACGGCAAATAAATTTTGAATTCTTAAAACTGAACAAAGATAAGAAAAACCCGCTCGCTTTGCAATGTAAATTTTTGCCGAATGAAAATGAAAATAATTTCTAGATTATGGAATCATCTAAATACTAATTTTTTCAGAATCAGCAGCGAACCTGTTTAATTTTAGTATGAAGATGCTAGATTTATACTTATTTGAGGTTAAAGAGAGTTTGAGCATTTATTCCGAGGATATTGCGTTTATCATTATCTGAGATTTTTGCAAATAAGATTCTTCCGATTTGCTGATCGGGTGACATGAAAGGCATATCGGTTCCGAATAATATTTTGTATGAACCGACGGCATTAACCAATCGTTCAATTAATCCGTACCATGCCCAAGAATTACAGGTTTCAAGAAAAACATTTTCATAAGAGTTTGCAATATCAATATATGATTGCTCATCAATGATTCCTGAGTGTGCCAATAGAATTTTTATTGATTTAAATTGCTTGGCGATATTTGTTATTGGCCGAAGGTGTAAGTTCCCATATGTATGGAATAAAATAATACTGTTATGATTATTGCAATGCTCATAGAGTGGAAAATAATTTTTATGATCGTAAAGGTAGTCATTCCCATCGTCATGAAGTTTGAACTGATTAATGGAATTCGTAATTGAGAATTCAATTATTGAAGTTATTTCTTCAGGGTAATTTGGTTTTATAACCAGATAGGGTTCAAAAATTTCAGGGTATTTATGATGAGTTCGCATAACATTGGCGTTCCCTGTTTGAGCATCATTTCGAATTGCTAATAAACTTGATCCGTAAAGTTTTTGAATGCCAATTCGGCGTGCATTGGCAATGAGGTGTTCTGTTGCGGCCGCCGGTATAAAAAATTTATTATACATATCAATATGCATATGCGCATCAATAACAACTTCGCCTGAAAGAGTTATTCCGGCTAATGCTGTATTCTCAAAATTGTTTCTAGCCATTGAAATTACTGTATTATATTATTAATAATGTTTTGGAGATTATCACAGGCAATCGATCGTTTAATTTGATCGCTTGTGTTTGCATAAGTAACTAAAGTAATTGATGCACCTGGTGTATAAGATGGATAATTAGAACCAAATAAGAGATGTTTGATAAGATTATTTTCTTCCAAAAAAGGGATGATATCTAAAATAGAAAACCACGATGTATCGACATATAAATTAGAGTGTATTTTCCATAGTGGAAGAAGAAAACGAAGTTGACGATAGTTTACGGTATGCACAATAATCGACAGATTTGGATATTGACTACAAAGGTTGTGAATTTCTTCCCAGTTAGTTTGTGAAAATGGTAAGAGTAAAGGTTTATGTGATTTTTGAATTTCTTTTAATAACTCACCACAACTCCAATTATTTAGAGAAAAATTCTGGAGTATTGGGAAAGCAGTAAATGCAACGATACCATGCTTTTCTGAATCCTCAAAAAATTTTTTAGGCAATGGCATTTCTGGAGTATGAGGAGGTACAATAGTCCATACGGGTAAAAGATTCTTATATGCTGATATTTGAGTTATTAACTGATGGTTTCCAAAGATTGCATCATAATCTTTCGAAGGCGCATAAGTTACTAATGCTTTCTTAATATTATAATAACTCATATCCTTCAGCAGGGAATCAACGGACCATGGTTCGCCTTCTCGTCGATCTGATCGTTTTCCTAGAATACAATTACAGTCAAAAAAATCCGGCAGATTTTGATTGTGGTGAATTTCTGTTGCCATAACTTTAAAATTTAATTTGAATCTTTTGCTTTTTTATATAATATATTTCCAATTAGAAGAACAATACCACCGGTAGTAATGTTTAGAATAACACTAAAATTCTCTGAAAGTAAACCGTATTGTAATAATCCAACAATGAACATTAATGCACCAAACAGCATTGTAGCAATACCCATAACCTGAAAATTTGATTTATACGATACCGCAGCCGCTGTAGCTATTTCTTCATCGGAAACTGGCGTTCTAAGATCGTTGAAATAATTTAGAACTTGCATTTTTTCTGCTTCGGTAGATTTATTTAGAATGGAACCAAAGTACATTGCTAATAAAGTAATTGTAATGTTGAAAAGTATTGCTAAGGAATCCCATCCTTGATTCAGCCAATATTGTAAAGAGCTATTCCCATCAAACTGATTTTTATATATGTTTACGAGGTAAACATTTAGTATCACAAGCCCAATGCCCGAAATTGCACCAGAGAGAAGCCCAGCCATTGCACCACGGGCAGTAATCCGTTTCCAGAAAAAACCTACCAAAATCGGAAGCGCTGTAGCCGGCATAATTGCTCCAAAAGCCTTTAGCATTATATCAAATATATTTAATCCTTTTAAAATTGAAATTAAAATAGATGTTCCAATAATTAATAGCCCAATAAGAATAGTTGACATGCGGCCGACAACAAGTAATTCTTTTTCTGAAGCATTAGGTTTAAATATTCGTTTGTAGAGATCATTGGTTAAAATTCCGGCAAGAACATTAAATTCAGATCCCATGGTTGAAATAGTCGATGCAAACATTCCGGCAACGAGCATACCCATCATGCCGGAAGGCAGGACTGAAAATGCTAATTCGGCATAACTATATTTTGCATCAATAAGGTCAGGCAAAATTGATCGTGCAAGAATTGCCGGAGTAAAAAATATTATTGGCGAAATTAAATTTAATATAACCACGGTCCACGCAACACGTTGGGCATCCTTTTCTTTGCTGACACAATTATATTTTTGAACAAGAGACCATGAAGTATTCATTGAGACAAGCATAAGAACAAAAAATGCAAAATAATTTAATGCGGTATATGACCCCGTTAATGGATTAAGGAATCCTGAAGGTAGCGGCGTTAACATGTAATTAGAGAAAATGAAATGATATAGCGTTATGAAGAATATAATAATTACAATAACCATTTTAACAATAAATTGAAGAAAGTCGGTAAGAATAACTCCTTGTTGGCCACCCAGCATTGCATAAATGACCATTACAATACCCACAAAGGTGACGACGTTTTCTAATGAAAATATATCGACTTTCATTCCAACATAGAGAAAAATGGCAGTGGAAAAGATCTTTAAGGCATCGTCAATTATTCTTAAAGGGAATCCCGTCCACGCTAATGCTTGGCGCATATACAAACTATATCGACGTTCTAAAAATTGAATTGGAGTAGAAGTTCTGGAGCGCCTCCATCGTTTTGCAATATAAACGGCGGCTAAAATCAAGGCTGGGAGAGTACATTGAAATAGAATGATTGAAGTTATTCCATATTTATAACCGAGTTCGCCATACATGACAAAACTTAATGCACTATGACTTGCCATGAAGAATGAAATTCCAGCAAGCCACCACGGCATATTACCACCAGCCGTAAAAAAATCTTTTGACAACTTTAAACGTTTAGAGAAGTACGTTGCGGAACCAAGAAGTATGATAAAATATCCACTGATAACAATATAATCGAAAACTTGTAGTGCTTTGCTGCCTATCATGTGAAAAAAATCTCCCGTAGAGTGTTAAGAATAGAACTTGAATGAACTTTCAAAAATTATAGTTTTGTACAAACAGCTAAAAGAAAATATTCAGTTTTCTACATTTCCTATTTAAACAAGAAAAATAATAAGATCTTGATGATTTAAAAGATAATAGTAATTGTAAAATTATAAAGAGTGTTGAAGCAACGATAACATTTTATGAAGATTTTTTAATTCTTAATAAAAATTAGGGATTTTAAACGACGATAAATGACTAATTCTAAATATTAATTCTTTGATGAGGTAAAAAAATCTCCGGCAAAATATTATTTTCCATCGAGACACTTTCGAATATCGGTAACGCCGAGTTCAAGCGAAATTTGAATAGATACTTTACTAATTTCACGAGCTAATTTCTGGATTGTAGAACTCTTACAACGCACTTTAGGTACCGAAATACTCATCGCAGCAAACGGTAAGTTATCTTTATTGAAGATTGGCGCGCCTATGCAAATTACGCCGTCATGTCCTTCTTCATTATCTATTGCGTAGCCTTCATGACGTACTTGTTTAAGATGTCTTCTTAAATCTTCTTTATCTGTAATTGTTTTTTTTGTAAAGGAAGTAAATTCACATTTCTCAATAAGTTCGTTAAGTTTATCTTCCGGTAGAAAAGCAGATAGAGATTTGCCAATGGCTGTTGAATGTATAGATGCATAATCTCCAATTGTATCGCTAAATCTAAATGCATTGTTTGATTCAAGAATTCTTATATAAATTATTTGAGAATCATGCAACCGGGCGAGGTTTACCGTCTCTCCAAATAGTTCATATAATTTTTTTAAATACGGCTCCGCAATTGTTATAATCTCGCTTGCCGATCCATTATTCCTTGATAACGATAAAAGTTTAGCTCCAAGTTGAAATTGAAGCGTAGAAGAATCTTGTTCAATGTAACCTAGTCCTTGCATAGTATCTAAAATACGTGATGCAGTAGGTTTAGGTAGTTTTGTTATTTCAGAAATTTTTTTTAACGAGAGAGTTTTCTCATCGCTTAAAATCTCTAAGATATGAAATGCTTTCTCGATTACTTTAACAGGTTTGCCCATAATTAATAATTAGTGGTTTCACATAGTAAAACTGTTTAATTGATAATAGTATAAATAAAAGTAAAACATTATGCAAATAAAATATATTTAAGTTCATTTTAATATAAATAATACTTGACAATATCTGATATGTACCTTATTATTAAAATAGTAAAACGATGTTTCACAATATGGAATGTTAAAAATGAAATACGAACAAAGAGCAATACCGGGGCCAAAGTCAGCAAAACTACTTGAGTTAGCAAAACAGTACGAACCACCCTCAATGGGTGATCAGGTTCCTGTGGTGTGGGATCATGGCGAAGGGGTATGGGTTTATGATGTTGATGGGAATAAATATTTGGATTTTACTTCCGGGGTATTGGTAACAAATATCGGCCATTCACATCCATTTCATGTAGAGGCAATTCGGCATCAGGCCGGACGATTAATGAACTGCTACTCTTTCCCGACCCAAGAGCGAATTGAATTGTCAAAACAGCTCGCAGAAAAATTGCCTGAAAATTTAGATAGAGTATTTTTATTAACTACCGGCGCTGAAGCAACAGAAGCGGCAATACGGATTGCTAAGCGATATTCCGGTAAGCATGAAATTTTATCTTTTTATGGAGCCTTCCATGGCCGAACGTATGGTCCAATGAGTGTTGCAGGTAATGCTAATACCCGTAGAAAATTTGGACCGGCATTGTCGGGAGGTGTAATTGCTCCTTTTGCAAATTGCTACCGCTGTGTCTATGATAAAAAATTTCCTGAATGTGATTTTTATTGTTTAAAAATGCTGGACAGAGTAGTTGAATCAACTTCATCCGGTGATTTAGGTGCAGTGATAACTGAACCATATCAAGGCGGTGCAGGTTTTATCAACCCTCCCGAAGGCTGGCTAAAAGAGTTGGAGAAGTGGGCAATAAATCGCGGACTGCTATTAATTGTTGATGAAGTTCAATCGGCATTCGGACGAACAGGAAAGATGTTTGCCATAGATAGAGAGAATGTAAAACCGCAAATGATATGTATAGGAAAAGGAATCGGCAGCGGAATGCCGACCTCGGCGCTTGTGGGTGAAAGTAAAATATTTGATTGTATGAAACCGGGAGAGATGTCGAGTACCACCGGAGGAAATCCACTTTCCAGTGCGGCGGCGCTTGCTGTGTTAAAAATTATGGAGGAAGAAAAGTTAGCAGACAATGCAGAATCGATGGGTGAATATCTTCATCAGCGATTATTAAAGTTAAAAGAGAAATACGAGTTTGTCGGAGATGTCCGAGGAATTGGACTTGCCCGTGGTATTGAGATTGTTAAATCGAAAGAGAGTAAAACGCCTGAACCGGATTTAACACTAAAAATAATTCGAACTGCGGCTTCATATGGGTTAATGCTCGGACGTGTTGGTCTCTATGGTAATGTTATTAGAGTAGCTCCTCCGCTTATAATTACAGAAGAAGAAGCAGGCTTTGGAGTTGATATTTTAGATAAAGCAATGTCACAATTTTAAAAAATTCATTTTAGAATATGCCTTCACCTATAATAGAACAAATAGCTGCTTTAGGAATTATTCCGGTAGTAGTTATTGATAATCCTGAAAATGCTGCCCCGCTGGCTGCTGCATTGCAAGAGTCCGGACTGCCGTGTATGGAAATCACCTTTCGGACGGAGGGGGCAGCATACGCATTAAAAAATATTGCCTCATCAGGAATTAACATTCTCCTCGGTGCCGGTACTGTGCTAACGAAAGAGCAAGCGGCACAAGCAATTGATGCAGGAGCGCAATTTATTGTAGCGCCTGGATTAAACAGAAAGATTGCAGATTTTTGCTTAAAGAAGAATGTTGCTTTTATTCCCGGTGTTGCGACACCAACTGAAATTGAAACGGCGCTCGATTTAGGTATTGACACCTTAAAATTATTTCCTGCTGAAGCATTAGGGGGAATTGAATACCTGAAATCTCTTTCCAGTCCATATAAAGTAAAATTTATTCCAACTGGCGGTATTAATCAACAAAATTTGAATCAATATTTAAAACAGCCAAATGTTGTCGCCTGCGGCGGCAGTTGGATGGTTCGTAGTGATTTAATTCAGAACAAATATTTCAATGAAATAAAGGTTATTACCAGTGCGGCTATTGATACGATGTTAGGTTTTGAATTAAAACATATTGGCATCAATTGTTCTTCAGCAGAAAGCGCTCTTGCTTATTCGCAAGAGCTTGATGATATGCTGCATCTCTCAATAAAAGAAGGTTCTTTATCCGTTTTTGTAGGAAGTTCTTTTGAATTTACCAAGAAACCGTTTTTAGGTAGAAACGGACATATTGCAATTGGGACAAATTCTATTTCCCGAGCTATTTACTATTTAGAAAAAAGAGGATACAGAACATTGCCGGATTCTAAGGTTATAAAGGATGGTAAATTGATTGCAATTTATTTGGAAAAAGGGATAGCAGGATTTGCTCTTCACTTATTACAGAATTAGGAAACGATATTATGGAAAATAAAAAGGTTGTAGCATTCGGCGAAATAATGTTAAGGTTAAAATCACCCGGTTTTGAGAGATTCTTTCAATCACCTGTCTTAGAAGCGACATTCGGCGGCGGTGAGGCAAATGTTTTAGTATCACTTTCGAATTACGGTATACCGACTGAATTTGTAACGCTTCTACCGGATAATCCGGTTGGTTCTGCAGCAGTTCATGCCTTACAAAGTAAGGGGGTGGGGATTAAATCTATAGTTCGAGCTGGTGAACGATTAGGAATATATTTTCTAGAGTCCGGTGCGAATCAAAGACCATCAAAAGTAATTTACGATAGGGCTTATTCGTCAATTGCCGGCGTAAGGAAGGGTAATATTGATTGGAACAATATTTTTAAAGATTGTTGCTGGTTTCATTTTACCGGAATTACTCCTGCATTGTCGCTTTCAGCCGCAGAAGTGTGTGCTGAAGCAGTTTCAATAGCAAAAAAATTAGCTGTAACGGTTTCTTGTGATTTGAATTATCGGGCGAAGTTGTGGAAATATGGAAAATCAGCGACAGAAATAATGCGAGAAATAGTAAAAGATGTTGACGTGGTAATTGCAAATGAAGAAGACTGTCAAAAATCACTCGGAATAAAATCGAATATTGATGTTAGTAAAGGGAGTATTACCGTAGAGTCGTATTTACAATTATGTGAACATGTCTTGGAAGAATTTCCCGCCATAAAAAAAATTGCCATCACGTTGAGAGAAAGTAAAAGTGCATCACGAAACGGCTGGTCTGCTTGTCTTCATAACCGTAAAGATTTTTTTAGGGCAAACCGTTACGAGATAGAGAATATCATAGATCGTGTTGGTACTGGAGATTCTTTTGCCGGTGGGCTTGTTTATGGCTTGCTTTCATTTGAAGATGATTCAAAAGCATTAGAATTTGCTACCGCGGCATCCTGTTTAAAACACTCGATACCAGGTGATTTCAATAATTGTTCTGTGCAGGAAGTAACAGCCCTTATGCAAGGCGAAGCATCAGGGAGGGTGCAGCGATAATGTCTGACAGCGTAAAAAGAATTAAAGTTGTCGTCACTGATTATATCGAAGATGATCTTGATTGGGAAGTGGAGAAGCTCGCCGACGCTCCGGTAGATTTTAATTATTACCAGCTTAAACATAGACCGTATGAAGAAGTTCTTGAAAATGTTAAGGATGCAGAAGTTCTTATTGTTAATATGGTTCCGTTTGATAAAAAAATTCTATCAAAGTTAGAAAAGTGTAAGCTAATTATTCGCCACGGCGCAGGGTATGATAATATTGATATAGACAGCGCTACGGAACTTGGAATTCAAGTATGTTATGTTCCAGATTATTGTCGTGAAGAGGTTGCAGAGCAGGCTATGATGTTAACTCTTGCCTGCTATAGAAAGTTTGTTAATCAATTAGATAGTTTTGTTGATTCTGTTCAACAAGGGCAGTGGGATTTTTCAAAGGTTGTTCCCGTTCATCGTTTATCTTATCGAACAGCGGGAATTATTGGTTGTGGGAGAATTGGCAGCATTGTATTAAAAATGCTTCGCGGATTTAATATGAAAGTGCTTGTCTGCGATCCTTATTTAAGTAATAAAAGGCAAGAAGAACTGGGAATACAATGCTTACCGTTAGAAGAAGTGCTGGTGCAGTCTGATGTTGTTACTATTCATCAGTCTTTAAATAAATCGACTTATCATTTTATCGGAGAGCGAGAGCTAAGGATGATGAAGTCGAACGCAGTATTAATAAATACCGCAAGAGGTTCAATTATAGATACTGAAGCGTTAGCTAAAGCATGCAGAGAGCGCTGGATAGCAGGTGCAGGTATTGATGTGTATGAAAAGGAACCGCCGCCGGAGGATTTTGTGTTAAGAAACATTCCTAATATTATTTTAACACCCCATCTCGCATGGTATTCTGAGGATGCCGGCTGGAGTATTCGAGAAAAAATTATTGAAGATATAATGAGATACATTGAAGGACTTGCACCGAGATACCCAATTAATTTAGTTCATAGGAATTAATATTTTTATGGAAATTACCGCTGATAATATAATGAAAATAATTCTGGATTTAACAGATGAGGCAGTACAGTTTTTGTGCGATACTATTACCTTTCCCTCGGTTCGCGGTAAGGAGGGACCGGTAAATCGTTATATTCACTCAGCTCTCTCTCATTATTGTGATGAATCCCGTCTTATGCAAATTCCAAATTCATTTAAAGAGCATCCGTTGTACAGTTGGCCAATGGAAGATTTACAGTATGATGATACACAGAATCTTAGACTAAAAATTTTCGGTACCTCGCCGGAAAAGGCTCGAAGTCTTCTCTTTAATGCTCATAGTGACGTTGTTCCGCCATCAAAGAACCAAGTAAATCCGTTTAAACCACAAATTAAAGATGGGGTAATCTTTGGAAGAGGGGCATGTGATGATAAAGGTCAGATTGCCGTACTCTATCTCGTAATACGTGCTCTACGAAAGATGAATGTAAAGCCTCAAGGAGATATCTGGTTTGAAATTGTTGTCGAAGAAGAAAACGGCGGAAACGGCACCCTCTTTATGACTTTAGATCCTGTAAAAGCCGATGCAGCAATTGTGTTAGAAGCTTCAGACGGAGAAATTTATCCTGCGGTTAGAGGAGCGGTGTGGTTTGAAATAATATGTTACGGAAAGCCAGGACACAGCGGACGGGCAGGAGATGTAGTCAGCGCTCTAAAAGAGGCGGTAAAAGCAATGAGTGTTTTGGAAGAATATCATCACCAATTACTTACCTCATCTCGTGGTAAAAATACTCTCTTCGATAAATTTGAAAACCCTATGCCAGTTACTTTTGGAATAATGAATTCCGGTGATTGGCCCGCAACGGCTCCCGCTACGGCAACAATAAAAGGCGTGTTTGGATTTTTACCAAACTCAACGATCCGCGAAGTTCAAGAAGGGATGATTAATGCAATTAAAAATTCATCCCACGAATGGCTGCGAGAAAATTTTGAGCTAAAATTTAACATGCTGAATAATGAAGGGAATGAAATACCGATTGACCACCCAATAGTTAAAGAATTATCGGCGGCAATGGAGAAGACAAATCAACAACCTATTATTTCAGCAATGACGGCAGCGTGTGATGCTTGGAGATATAATAATACTCTTAAGATACCAACGGTTGTTTTTGGAGCCGGCAGTTTAAAATATGCGCACTCAAATCAAGAGCAAATAAAAATTGAAGAAATACAAAAAACTGCTGCTGCTCTTATTCTCTTAATTCATCAATGGTGTGTTTTGGAAAAAGCATAGGAGATTATTTTGAAAGCATTAGTAAAAACTCAAAAAGGTAAGGGTTTTGTTGAACTCCTTGAAGTTCCTGAACCAACAATAAATGATAATGAAGTCCTGATTGAAATTAAAGCCTGTGGTGTTTGCGGAACAGACCTTCATATTTATAATGATGAATTTCCATACTATCCGCCGGTAATTCTTGGACATGAATTTACTGGTGTGATAAAAGAAGTCGGTAAAAATATTAACACATGGGAACCTGGCGATAAGGTTGTCGGCGAACCGCATACAAAAGCGTGCGGAAACTGTTATTTGTGCCGGACGGGAAATCCTCAAGTGTGTTTGGCAAAACGTTCTCCGGGCTGGGGAATTGACGGCGCGTTTGCACCTTTTATGAAGTTTCCTGATACACATCTGCTTCATTCCATTCCTGATAACATGTCCTTTAAAGCTGCGGCGCTGGTAGAACCCTTGGCGAATGTCGTTACCGATATTGTGTTAACAAAGGTCATTATTCCTGGAGATATAGTTGTTGTTGCAGGGCCTGGACCGATTGGGATAATGGCAGCTTTAGTTGCAAAACATGTCGGGGCAGGTAAAGTTATTATGCTGGGAACAAACGATGATGAAGAGATACGATTAAAACTTTGCAGAGAGTTACCTGCAATTGATATCTCTATTAATGTTCAAAAGGAAAATGCAAAAGAGATAATTCACGGAATAACAAAAGGGATCGGCTGCGATGTTTTTGTAGAAGCTTCAGGAGCAGCGCCGGCAATAACCTTAGGTGCTGAGCTTGTAAAAAAAATGGGAAAAATTTCGGCGATTGGATTGACGGGAAAAGAAAAAATTGAATTTCCTTATAACATGTTAATGATGAAGTCGATTGAATACTATTTTAATATTTCTACAAAGTATGATTCATGGGACAGAGCAATACAATTTCTAGATAAAGGCGTTATTCCGTACGAAAAATTAATTACTCATTCTGCATCAATCGATCAATGGAAAAATGTTTTTGATGATTTATTCTCTCGAAAAGGGATGAAGGCAATATTTGAGTTTTAGGTACAAAAATATAAATCACGAATTATTAATTAATCAATGAATGGAGGTGAATCTCGTGTGACGGTTGAATGTATTAGTTGTTGTTGGTTGTTGTAATTCTAAATTTATAAACACTATTTATTAGGAGGAACACCAATGAAGTATTTAGCACAATGGTTAAGCGTAGCAGCGCTTTTTATTGTTGTTGCTGTAAGTTCAGGGGCAACAACAAAAACATTAAAGGAAGTTCAAAAATTTACCAATTCTAAGGAAGGTATCATCGGATGGAATGGTAATATTTATTTAGCTGACGTGAATGGTGATGGATATAAAGATCTTATTGCGCGGTATTCTAAAAACTCTAAATTAATCGGGGGAATTTGGTTGTGGCGTGGTAATAAATTCTCTGATTCAGTTGATTGTTCAATTGATCTATCACTTATTACAGAAACAAATATTTATACTGGTGATCTGAACGGCGATGGAAAAGCCGATCTTATCTTTCTTTCACAATATTCAAGCTATCATCCGCCAAAAGTAGTTTTTGGCCGTTCTACTTGGCCTGCAACAATTACCAAAGCTGATTTAGTATGCGGACCAGCAGCAGATGATTCACTTTTTGCGGCAGAAGGACAATATGCTTCCATGGCTGTCGGTGATTTTAATGATGACGGCTTTGATGATATTATCTATCAAATTCAGGGTGATGATACCGCCTCTACCAAAAAGGGCCTTATCGGTGGTAGATTAATAATGTACAATGGCGGCAATCCCATGGACAGCATACCGGATTGGATATATAGAGGCGCACAAACCTATCCGATTACGGGAACGAATAAATCAATAACAGTCCGTTATATGAGCCCCTGGCACATGGATGTTGGTGATTTCAATGGAGATGGGAAAATTGATCTCTTAACATCAGGATGGAATTCATATTCAAGCATAAGTTTGTACAATAACCAGGGGGTGATGCAGTCAATGTATAATTGCGGTGCAGGGATGGTATTCCTCGGTGGTGCAGATTTTGATACGATTCCGGATGTAATTTTAATGGCATCCGATAAGTGGCTGCGATATACAACACCTTCAATATATTTATGGTTAGGATATGGAGTATATAACGCCGGCGATATTAACGGAGATGGGATTGATGATATTTCTCTACCAGGCTGGTATATCGATCTTGATCTTGTCTATAAGGGAGATAATACATGGCAAAAAGCAGCGAACGCAAATAGCGTTCTGGTTGTAAGAGACGAAGCATTTGCTTATACAAAAAATAGAATGAATTTTGCCGGATATGCGGATCAGCATGGAGCAAACCTTGTATCAATTGGTGATGTTAATGGTGATGGGTTAAGCGATCTTGCTGTAACCAGAAACTTTTTTGGCGGAATGTTATCTGAAGAACGTGGAATAGACTTTTTCTTTACAAAACCAGATCAATCAGGAATTATTAAACCTGATTTTTCAACCGATGATTATATTCAAGTAATGCCGTTAACCATAGATTTTGATGGTGACGGTATTAATGAATTCTTCGCCTATGATCAAAGCTATCGCTTAACAATTTTGAAAGTACTTCCAATCAGCCTTACTGGAATACAAGATGTCGTTGCGGATCAAGGAGGATATGTGAAGTTATCTTGGAATTCGACTCTTGATAATGATGTTGAACGATATCCTTATTTTAGTATCTGGCGCTCAACTGTGCAAGATAATAACAGTGCAAGCAGCGTTTCGAAAATTTCTCAAATGACAGCAAAATTTACCGGGAGAAGTATTATTGAAACATCACAAGGAAATCAAATACGACGTTGGGAATGGGTAAAAAATGTTCCAGCAGCACTAATGAGTAATTATACAACAACAGTTCCAACCCTCTATGATTCATCATCGGTATCGAATGGACTTCACTATTTTATGGTTATTGCACATACCTCTGATCCGAATAAATTTTATATGTCAGAAGTAGATAGTGGGTATTCAAAAGATAATCTGGCGCCAAAATCACCATCCGGTTTAATCGCAAAAAATCTAAACGGAGTAATTCGTCTATCATGGAGCCCGAATACTGAAAGCGATTTGGCACAGTATGCAGTCTATAAGAGTAACAATCAAGCATCGTTAATGTCTGCACCTGTCTATGCCTATACAACAGACACCAGCTATACAGATCCGGTTACTCTTTCTGATGGCACGCAGTACTATATGATTAGAGCTATTGATGTGCACGGAAATTTGAGCAGCAATAGTGATATTGCCAAGATTGATGGCGTAACCAGTGTTATCATTTCCGGTTCAATGCCGTTAGAATACTCACTCTCTCAGAATTATCCGAATCCGTTTAATCCGACAACAACCATTCAGTACAGTATTAAAGAAGCTGGAAATGTAAGTTTAAAGGTTATTAATATTTTAGGTGAAATTGTTGCTGAATTAGAAAACGGTTATAAATCCGCCGGCCGCTATGATGTAAAATTTGATGCATCAAAATTTGCCAGCGGAATTTACTATTATCAGCTTACTTCCGGCACGTTTACAAAAATTAATAAAATGATATTGTTAAAATAGGATTTACAATAACTATAAGTAAGGGGCGTCCTTATGTTATGGGCGCCCCATATTTTGAATAACAGGAGAAAAAATATGGCGATTAAAATGGCTGTTATCGGTACGGGAATTATGGGAAAGAATGCAATCAATGTGTGGAAAAGAAATTCCGATGTTGAAGTAACGGCAATTTGTAATCTTGAAGAAGAAGTTGTAAAGAACGTAGCGAAAGAACACAATATTGCTGATTGGTTTACTGATCATCGAAAATTATTAGAATCTGTCAATGTTGATGCTGTGCATGTTAATACGCCGGATTGGGCTCATCGAGATGTCGTTATAGATTCATTGGCTGCCGGTAAACATGTGCTTGTAGAAAAGCCGATGACAACCGAAGTTGCTGAAG
>JACFMZ010000031.1 GCA_019455105.1 Bacteroidota bacterium
CTAACCTAAGATACGGATGCGCTTTTTTATTTACACAACTTTTGAAGGTAACTCGACGGTGGTAAAGTAAATAGAAAAAGAGCGATTGTAAATAATTTTTTTTAATTAATTATCATGTTTTGATAAACATCACTTACGCGCTATTGCGCAATACAAACGCCGCTCCATCCTTTCGTCTGAAGCGGCGTCATGACAGTATTTCAAGTGCCTTCAAACTTGAAATATCTTATTTAATCAGCATCATTTTTTTGGTTTCAACACTCTTGCCGCTCTGCAATCGGTAAAAATAGATTCCGCTGGAAAGCGAAGCAGCATTAAATGGTACCGTATAATTTCCTGCAGCTTGCTGCTGGTGCACAAGATCGGCAATTTCTCTTCCGATGACATCGAAGACTTTCAGCGATACAAATCCGCTTATCGGTATTTGGTAATTGATTGTTGTTGACGGGTTAAACGGATTCGGATAATTCTGCGAAAGATATATTTTGTTCGGAATTATGTTGTCATCTTTTTTTACATGCATTGGAATAGCCCCGCGTACAAACAAACCATTATTTGAAACACCAAAAAAAAGCGCATCATTAAAAACTCCGAGTACGAATGCTTTATCGCTGAAACTGCGGCGTATATCGTACAATTCATTAGAAATATTTTTCCATGTAGAGCCGTTATTTCCTGAAACAAACAAATCAAAATTTGTTGTTAAGGCATACAACGAATCTTTTGCTTTCCACACTCGTTCGCCGTAATACGGATATTCATACGGCGCAGATGAAACTTCGCTCCAGCTCTCTCCCTGATTGGTGGAAATATTTATCAACGAATCAGATGTGATGGCAAAAAGATTATTTCCTGATGCCATTAAGCGTTTTGCTTTGGATAATGTTTTTGTCCACATATTGGATGCCCCGGTTCTTCTGTAAATTCCGCTGTCCTGTAATTGTGCAACAAGTGAAGTTCGAAATGCTACGAGTTTTTCTATTTTTTTACCGGGAAGATTATTTGTGCTCTTCACAAAATTTATTCCATTGGGTGAAACAAATAACCCGCTTCCGCCAAAATATCCGCCGTCATAATATGCAAACAGTGAATCATTGAATGATTCAATACAAATTAATGTAGGAATAAGTGGAAGATTCGTTGTTGATGGATCCACCCAAGTTTTTCCACTGTCTTGTGACGTTTTTAATGATGGTGCAAGAACATGAATTTGCCCGGGCGTAACAGCAATATCGCTTATCGCTAATAATGAAGAAGCGGGATTTATTAATGTCCAGCTTTGACCCGCATTCTCGCTTGTAAACAATTCGCCGGCAGAAGTTCCGGCATAATACGAATTACCGATTTGTTTTAAAGATGAAAAATCTCCAAAAGAAAGTCCGCTGGTATATTTTTTCCACGTTTTACCACTGTCTGCGCTTTTAAAGAAGCCATAACTTGAACCGATAAATAAATTATCTCCGTCAACAAAAAGCGACCGAATGTTTTTACTATTTACATTTGTCGTTACTTGTTCAAAATTCAAATCTGAAAAAGATGCTTTGTAAAGTCCGCCGTTGTTAAAGGCAAATACCGTTTCGCCCATTTTCACAATATTACAATCGCCGTATTGTGTTGTACCCGGAATGCTGCCGCCGTATGTCCAATTTTGCCCGCCGTTGGAAGATTTATAAATTGTTCCGTCTGTCATAATTGCATACGCCTCTGTTTCGGTATTGTAAAAATTCCGCACAGTTCCATTAACATCCGTTGATTTTGTAAATGTTGCACCTCTATCTTTTGAAAAATATATTCCATCGTTCAATGCCGTGCCGACAATAATATTTTCTTTACTGCACGTTAATGCGTAAATAACTTTGTTTGTTAATGTTCCTAGATTGGAAGTGAGGAAAGTATTCCATGTCTTTCCATTGTCTGGCGACAAGCTGAGATAATTTGAATTCGGATCTCCCGTATAGATTGTATCGTTAATAATTCCGAATCCAACTCCGGGATATAAATACTCCCAATTCACACCGTTATCATCCGAGTAATATGAATATGCCTCTGTTCCATAGATGTTGCTCGTAACATTTTGAGAATAAGCCAGTATTCTGTTTCCTCTTTGAACAAATCTCGAAGGCGAACATCCGCGAAATTCTGTTCCTTTGTTGGATTCCGACCACGTTACACCATTATCTGTTGAACGAAGAATTCCATAATTGGCATGTCCGGCTAAAACAATATTTGTACCGGAGATTTTATGAATACCAATAATTGTAGCGGTTTCGGGTGACTTTAATTTGCTCCATTGTGCGGTTCCTGTAAGCACAACAACAGATATACATAACAACGTGGTAAATATTTTGTTTTTCATAAAATCTCCGTTAAAAGAATATTTGGTTGCCTTCGCTACACAAATAGTAACCTAATGATAGAAAAACATCAATAACTCAATTGAGTCATTTTACCGAAGAGGATATTGAAGGATATTTTTTATGCAGAAACGAGAATTGAATGTACCGCTTTCTCTCTCTGCTTCTAACTTTTTACAATGTGCTCTGAAATGGCTTTGGTAACGGCCTGGGTGCGAGAAGAAACGTGAAGTTTTTCGTAGATGTGTTTTACATGGTTGCGAACGGTTTCGTAACTGATGAATAATTTTTCTGCAATCATACGATTATCCAATCCGTTTACCAGTTCTTTTAAGATTTCTTTTTCGCGTTCGGAAAGCTCATACGACTGCTGCTTCGGCGCGGACTGTTTAAAATGCTCAATCACTCGGCGCGCTACAAACGGAGTCATCGGCGTGCCGCCGGTTGCCGCATCTTCAATCGCCGCAAGAATCTTCGGCGCGGGAGTTTTTTTTAACAAATAACCGTCGGCGCCCGCCAGCAGCGCATTGAAGATATTTTCGTCGTCATCAAAAACCGTCATCATAACAATCCGCATTGCCGGACATTCGTTTTTTAATGCGGCAATGCTTTCCGTTCCGGATTTTCCCGGAAGATTAATATCCAGAAGCAGTACATCGCACTCCGGAAAATTTTCCATCGCCTTTTCCACCGAGCCGAATTCCCCCACACAAACAAATTGGTGCGACGTAGAAAGGACCGAAACAAGTCCATTGCGAAAATCGGTATGGTCTTCTATAATGGAGACACGAAGAATACGTTGTTTAGTCATATCGTGAATATGGATATAGTTGTCCCGCCGTTCAATAACTCATTTGAGTCATTTCTTTTTTCAGCACTATCGTTGTTCCCTTTCCAATTTCCGAAAAAATAGAAAATTCCGCACCGATTTCTTCGGCGCGTTTTCTCATATTATGCATACCGTTGCCTCCTATTTTCTCTGCCGGTGATTCCATGGAAAATCCTTTTCCGTCATCCGCAATAGTAAGAGTAATCTGCCGGCTTGATACGCCCACGCCGATTATCACTTTCTTTGCCGCCGCATGTTTTATGCAATTGTTCACGGCTTCCTTAAAAATTAAATACAATCCTCTTCGCATATCATCGGCAAGAGGAATCTCAATTGTTCCGTTCACCTCCATGGCACACTGAATGCCGTTCATGCCGCATAAGTCTTTGGTAACCAGCCGCATTCTTGTTACCAAACTTTGAAGTGTATCATGTTTCGGCGAAACCGACCAGACAATATCACTCATAGCTTCTTCCGCTTCGTTCAGCAGCGAGCTTGTTTTGTTCAGATATTCTTTTGTTTGTTCAATATTTCCGGCAAGCGTTCGTTTTGCCGTTTCAATAAACAACCCGGCGCTTCCGACTGTTGACGCCAGGTCGTCATGCAAGTCGCGTGCAATCCTGTCTCTGGTTTTCTGCCTCTCTTCCATAACGGCTTTTTGTTTTTCCAGCTCCGTAATCTGCTTCTGGTATTTTCTATATGCCGTATAGCGAACCGCACCGATAATCATTCCGAGAAAAAGCAGTGCGGCAATTCCGCGAAACCAAAACGTTGCCCACCACGGAGGCGAAACAATAATCCGCAGCGTTGCACCTGCTTCATTCCACACATCATCGTTGTTTGAACCTTTCACGAGAAAAACATATTCTCCCGGATCGATATTGGTGTAATGCGCTTCTCTGGCGGCGCTGGCTTTTACCCAATCCCGCTGAAGTCCTTCCAGCTTATATTGGTAGCGGTTATTTTTCGGTGAAAGAAAAGAGAGCGCGGCAAATTGAATGGTAAAAAAATTTTCATTGTATGGTAACCGTATCACCGTATCCGATAGAAGCGACGAACGGTCTTCGTCAAATATTTCAAAACTTGTGAGACAGACCGGCGGAATAACCTCGTTTTCTTTTACGCTGTCCGGAAAAAATTCATTAAATCCTTTCGATGTGCCGAAATAAAATTTTCCTTCACGGGATTTGTAAAACGCCCCTTGATTAAATTCACTCGTTATTACGCCGTCGTCAACTGAATAATTTTTAAATTTTTCCGTAACGGAATTAAATTTTGAAATGCCGTTATTTGTACTGAACCATAAATTTTTTTGCCTGTCCGGTAATATTCCATACACCACATTATTTGCCAAGCCGTCCGATTCCCGATAGGAAGTAAAACAGATGGAGTCCTTTCCGATACGCGTTCCTTTATTTATGCCGCCGCCAAGCGTTGCCAGCCAGAGTGTTTTTTCGTCTTCTTCAAAAAGCGCCAGAATAATATCATTGGAAAGAATGCCGGCAGTCCCTTTCGCAGAATGATAAAAAACAAAGGATGAGTCCTGCGGAGAATATTTTGCCAGCCCGTTTAAATTTAATCCGAGCCACAAGAATTTTTCTTTTGATTCCGCAATGGTTAACACATCCATCTGATTATAATCCGTGTTATGTTTATTCGGAAGAAATATTCGGGAAAGTTTTTTTTGAAGAATGTCATATTTCATGACGCCGTACTTCGTTGCACCGTACACCAGCGAATCATCAACAACAATCACCTTCATAACAAAATTTTTATTGTAGTTTTGAAATGTCGTTGTATCAATAATGTGTTCTTCGTTTCCGTTTGTACTTCGTTTCAGCATTCCCTTTCTCGTGCCGAACCACAGCGTTCCGTCGCTGCTTTGGGTAATGGATATCGGCTGTATGCTCTTTATTGTTTTAAATGTTGTGCTGTTTTTTTCGCGAATACTTAGTCCGGATGCCGTGGCGACATAGAGCCGTTCTTCTTTATCTTCAGCAAACGCCCATACCGGTCCTTCGCTTAAAGAGTGCGGATCATCTTCTTTGTGAACCGTTGAAGTAAACTTCGACTTTTTTAAAAGGGTTCTATTTAATCCGATTGACGTGCCGATCCACAAAATGTTTTCCGCATCGATGTATAATGAAAGAATATCATTATTGCTGATGCTCTGTGGATTATTACTCTGATTCCGAAACAATTCAATTGACGTCAGCGCGGGAACAGGGAGATTAAAATTTATTCTTACTTTATATAATCCGTTGTTTGTTCCAAGCCAAAGATTCTCGTCGGAATCAAAAATTCCCGCATTGATATTGGTATTGTAAAATTCTTTAAGAAATTTATCCGGAATGGTAACGGCTTGGAAAATATTTTTTCCGCGGTGATAGACGAGCAATTCTGCTTCCCGTCCGCCGATAAGAAGATGACCTGTTGACGATTGCGCGGTAAAATTAAAACTCGTTGGAGAGGTATTACGCATCTGATGTTCCGGCGTAAACGGTATTTCTTCAAATGTTTCTGTTTTGCTGTAAAATAAATACGGACGATCTTCACCGGCACAAATGAATTTTCCATTACCAAGTGAAATAATAATGCTGAATAATTTCGGCGTTCCGCCGGGAACCCGGACGGCATAATCTTTACGGGAGGTGAATGATGAATTAAATTTTGTCAGTCCAAAATTTGAAACTGCCCAAACAGCTCCGGCACTGTCTTCGTAAAACATTCGTGCCGTTCCGATTCGCTTCTGCGCATCAGCCTTCGAAAGCAGCGTTACTTGTTGAAACGTATTTCTCTTATTATCTAAAACATTAATAAATAAATTTCTTGTTGCCGCAATTAATCTGCCGTCGCGCAGCGGATAGAGGGTAAACAAATCGTTCGCGGCAATAGTGGTCGAATCTTCAGTGTTGTTTTTAAAAATCTTAAAAGAATAACCGTCGAACCGATTTAATCCGTCCAGTGTTCCGACCCACAAAAATCCATACGTATCTTTTATTATGGAAAAAACTGAATTTTGCGAGAGTCCGTCCTCAACAAAATAATGTTCAAATTTTCTTTCCTGCGCGCAGAGAAAAGAAAGATTCATAAAAAGAAAAAGAATGGATATTTTTCGAGGCATAAATGAAAATACGATGGAGTGAAGGGTGAATCAAGTCGTTTTTTCAAACGATGCTATCGTTATATTCATCAGAATTTATGCGGCTGCCGGCTTATTATTGAAATACTTAATAGAAAAGAATGGTATCTTTGCTTTTGAAAAGAATATAACACAACGATCAACGGCAGCAGATTGTTTTGATGAGAATTAAAATTCAGAAGAGAATCGGAACAGTAGAAAAATTTATTCTTCCTTTCCCATATAGACTAATGTTACGCCGGCTTGGCGGGCATATTCGGTAATGCGTTCATCACGGTAAAATTCTTTATAATAAATTTTTTTAATTCCGCTGTTGGCAATTAATTTAAAACAGGTTAAGCAGGGTGAAGCCGTTACATAAATTTCCGCTTCATCAATCCGCACGCCGTGTTTTGCCGCCTGCGCCACGGCATTGGCTTCAGCGTGAACAGTCCGGACGCAATGGTCGTTCTCCATATCGTGTCCTGCTTCATCGCAATGCAGCGCGCCGCGCACGCTTCCGTTATATCCCGTGGAAAGAATGGTTCGATCCCGGACAATGACTGCGCCGACATGTTTTCTTCCGCAGGTGCTGCGCGTGGCTACCTGCTCGGCAATGTTCATAAAATATTCGTTCCAGCTGACGCGACCGTCATTCATAATTTTTTCTCAATAAGTTATTGAATCGCTTTGTTGTTACCACACGCGAAAATCGTTGATTAAATTTTCTCTTCGGCTTGTCGGCGTTTGTGCACCCCGCGTTAATTCTTCAACCCGCTTAAACACATAATCGCGAAGTTCGGAAACATTCACGCTGCCGTCGCTGTTTTTATCGGCTTTACGTTTTTCAATTCCTTCCCGCACGGCAAACGTAAAGGCGCCGTTATTCCACTCAGATGATTCGAGCGAGCTTTGCACGCCGGTGGAAGAAGAAATAATGGTGGCTCCGGTTCCGCGCCGCAAATCCGCAAACATTTTCTGCACAAACTCCCGCAGATATTTACTGTCAACGGAAGATGTGCGCTGCACGGTTTTCATTCCTTTGGTTTTTATCGCTGCTTTTTTTCTTGCAAATCCTTTGGTCTTCACGGTAATTCCGCCGGTATTGGCGGCAAAGGTCTGTTCATTCACGGCGTCATCCTGCTCGCCGGAATTACAGGCATCAATCAACAGCAGTTTATTGCGCGCCGGAATGCCGTCTAACAAGGCTTCAAAATCTTCGTATAAAATTCCGCCGTTGGAAGGATTTTCAAAATCTACATCGCTCGTTGAAAGATAATAGCGCTTTGTTTTTTCGTCATAGAGACCGTGTCCGGAAAAGAAAAGCACAACATCATCATCAACGTTCGTGTTCATCAATTCATCTTTTAGACTTAATATGTGTTCTTTTGTCGCCGCGCTGTTTGTCAGCACCGTTTTGCTCACCGAGCTGTACACCGTTCCTTTTCGTTTTTCAAACATTGCGGCAATATCTTCCGCATCCTTCGCTGAATAGCTGAGCGTCCAATCTCTGTCGGTATTTACGTCTTCGTAAACAGAAATTCCGACAGCGATAAGATGAAGAGCCGGAAGTGTTGTTTTCTTCTCCGGCGCTGCCGATTCTTCGCGCGTAATATCAAACGTTTCTTTTAAGCTTTCTACGCCGGCGCTGTTGAGAACCGATACTTGAATTTTATTTTTTCCTTTTGAAAGCTGAAGCGAAACCGGCTGCGTGTATGAATGAAGTTTTTTTCCGCTCACGGAAACTCCTTGTGTTCCGTACACCGGAACATCGTTGACATAAATATTTATTCTGTCCAGAAAATAGACGGAGTCTTTTGCGAAGACCGGAAATGTTACCGTTTCGCTCTTTGTGGTAAACGGAATGGCATTCTTATTTTCCGAAAATTGAAAGCCAAATTGGTTTTCTATTTTATTTGTCTGCAATTCAACTCCGGAAATATCGTCGCCGCGCTGCACAAGAAATCGATAGTTTCCTTTCTCTTTTACTCCGGCAAAAAAATCGGTCATATTGAAAAAGCTTTTATTGTTCACAGCAATAATATTATCCCCCGTTTTCAACCCCATTCGTTCTGCTACGGAACCCTGCAACACTTCCCGCACTAAAAACATCGGCGCCGCGCCTGCTTCCGGCAGATGAAAATCCGCGCTTATCATTGATTCCGTAAAACCCATTTTGTGAAGACGGGATGTATATAAATTTTTTATTGAGGCAACAACTTCCGGCGATGAGTAACCAAGACGCTGAAGAACAATATCGGGACGGTTATATTTTAAATCGAACTGTTCAAACGGATATCCATTTAAGCCGACACGGAACGCCACGCCTTCCGTTGCTCCTTTGGTTGCCATATAATAATTATCCGGCAGCGCAACAATAAAATCTTTTTCGTTCACCAAAACAATTGAGGCAACCAGCGCATTGGTTTCGGTGTTGATGAGAGAAATTTTCTCGCGGGAAACTGCCAGCATTTTACTGTCTTTCCGGAACGACAATTCCCCTTCAACACCAGTAAATTCTCCCCGTTTTTTCATGGAAGGAAAATCGAACAGCAGGGTTTCGTTGCCATCTGTCGAAACGGCAAAAAGTTTTCCATCCGGCGAAAATTCAAACTCCGCCGGTTTTTTATGAGAAATAAAAACAGAATCTCTCTTCCGGTATGTTTGTAAATCATAAAATATCAGATAATAATTATATTGTCCGCCGGAAAGAAATTCTTCCTTCAGCATTAGTATCTGCTTTCCATCCGGCGTTACGGCAACGCCGTTTTTCTCAAACGGAAGCGAGGCAGTTGCTTTGCCCGTTTCTAAAGAAAATTTTTCAACTTTTCCGCGATAGACAATTACTGCTTTTTCATTCGGCAGCGGCAGCAACGAAGTATATTGCGTCATTCCCCGTTCGGTGACGCCCGGAATAACGAATTGTTGTTTCATTGTCTGCGCATCATATGTTTTAATGGCAAACTTATCATCATTATATTTTATGCTGTTATTTTTCTTAAAATCCTCCCAACTGGCGAAATCAATACTTCCGCTGGTTGTTGTAATAAGCTGTTTACCGTCTTTTGTAAAGTAAAGTTTATCATATGCATACGGAGGAATCGGCAGTCTGCCGGTCTCTTTGCCGTCCGGAAAGTGATACAGCCGCGCGGTGATTTTTTCTTCATTATCATTAAATATTTTTCCGCCGGTAACAGCAATAACGGAATTTACCGGATCGACAGCAATGTTGTAAATTCCGGATTCAAAATTATTCATCACTTCAAGATTAAAGCCGTTCTTCAAATCAATCCGCCGGAGAAGGCCGTCTTTTCCTCCCACAATCAGCGATTCACCGGAGGGAGAAAACTTTGCAATCTGACGAACCGAATTTCCCTTTAACGTTCGAAGCAGATTTCCTGTAACGCAGTCATACATCCGGATTTCATTTTCCGATTCTACCGCTATCTGCCTGCTGTTCGGCGTAAAGACGAAGGTATGAATTGCTTTGCCGTAGGTTGGTCTTCCCTCAATGGTATTTTTGTTTCCCAGAACAATTGCATGAATAACTTTTTTTAGTGATAAAGAAAGAAGATACAGCGTATCGCCGCTGGCAGAAGCAATCAGTTCTTTATTCGGACTTTGTGCCGTATAGCCGAGTTCTTTTGATTCGAATGTTTTTTTCCAAACTGTTTTTCCTGTGGAAGTTTGAATAAAATAAAAATACCGCGAATTAACCCGGTCGAGATCCTTTGCATCAAATTCTCTTCTATACGTTTCTTTTACTACAAAGAGCGAACGATCACTGTTGCTGTAAATCTCATCAACATGAAGATAATCAGGAAGCGTTATTTCTTTCAGAATGGTGCCGGAACCGGTTTTAACATAAACAATATTAGTGGTGTAACCGAATCCATGTTTCGGAACAATGGTTGTATCCAGCGAAGGAATTGATACTTTATCCACGGCTCTCCAGTTATTCACTGAATATGCTGTATTATCATCGGGGCAGAGAAGATATTTCCCATCGGCGGAAAATTCCGGTTGAAGAGCATAGACTCCTTTTTTTTCAATTGCGGTTACCAAATCTCCGGTAGCATTATTCCAGACAAGAATTCTGCTTCTCCATTCAAATGCAGCGGTAAGTTTTCCATCCGGGCTTATCGCCGCGTTGGTAATAAGATCTTTCATTCCGGAATAATGCTGTATCATTTTTCCGGTCCGAATATCCCAGACCCGCACATCTTTTGTTCTTCCACCGGCGCTGACAAGCAGGTTTCCGTTTGCACTGATTTTAAGATCGCGGAAATCTTCATTTTCGCCGCCGGACTGTACTACCAACGCGCCGCGATTTTGCTGCGCAAAGACTCCGCAGGCAAGCAGAAAAAAAACTCCGATGAAAAAATATTTATTCATGTTTCTTTCACTCTCTTATAAGAAAAATTTCTACCAGCTTTGTTTCATACTGCGCAGTATCTGCCGGGCATTGTCGTTTCCGCGTCGAGCTGCAATTTTTAACCAATTAAGAGCTTCGCTGTTGTTCCCTAATTTTTGGTAACCATAGGCAACGCTGTACGCTGCATCCCCGTTTTGTCTGTCATGGTTTGCCAAACGTTTAAAAAGATCTACAAACGAAGACCAATACCCTTTACTCTGATAATCTTCGGCTTTAACACCGATAAAGCGTTCGTTATAAGGATCTAATTTTAAACCTTTTTCTGCATAGCTTAAACCTTTGGAACGATTTACTTTATTATCATAGTAATACCATGAAAGATATTCATAAAGCGGAACATTATACGATGCATCATCAGGCGAGTTCGCCAGTGAATTTTCTGCTGCTTCCGCTGCTTCGGCATCTTTATCGAGTTGTCGGTACGCAACGCTCAGATCGTGATACGCACTTCCATAATTCGGATCTAATGCTACGGCTTTTTTCAGCACCTCAATGGCATCCGTATATTTTTTTACCTGATAATAATATCCGCCGAGATTTTTATTGCTAACAGCTAAATCTCTTTGTTTTGTTGTGCCGGCTTCAATTCCTTTTTTTGCATAGCTGATTGCCTCTTCATACTTTCTTTCTGAAGCAAGCATTGAAGCAAGATCGCCGTAGGCGCGAAAATGTTTCGGATCGTTTTTAATAGTTAATTCAAATAATGCTTTTGCACTGTCTAATAATTTATTCTGCATTCTGAAGGCATTTCCTAATTCATAGGTTGCCGTGGTATTATTCGGCTGCTTAGAAAGAATTTTTGCGGCATACACTTCCACCGTATCGTACGTTTCGTTATCCCCGGCTGCCGTAATTTTTTCTTCCCATGCTTTTATTTGCGCCTGTTCTTTCGGATTGGCTTTTTTAATGGAAAGCGCTTTGGGTTTTGCTTTTGTTTGTGCGGCTGCCGTTGTGTGAACAACAGAAAAACCGAAAAACATTACCAGTACAATAAACGGGAATTTATTAATCTGTTTCATAACTATATCCTTTAAAATGAATAATGAATTGATTTTCTATTATCAGGGGGAGGAAAACGATGAAGGCATTACTATGATAAAAAATATAGAATCAGACGATATGATGCAAGGAGAAAATGCTTCGCCGATAGTTAACAGCAGGCTTGGGGCGCATCCTCCCTTTTCCCGAAAAAAAACGGCTTCGTTTCAAAACGGTAAAAATAGTTCTTGTAACGTAATTTTTTTAACGGCGTTTTTTATTTCATCATTTATTTTACCACACTCGAAAATCATTTTCCAGATTTTCTGCTCTGCTTGTCGGATTTTGTTTCCCGTTTGTTAATTCCTGCACTCTTTTACCGACATAATCACGGAGTTCAGAAACGGAGATATTCCGATCTTTATTAACATCGCAGGTATTATTTTTCAATCCTTCAAGAATGGAATACGTGAACACGCCGTTTTTCCATTCGCTGGATTCAAAAGCAAATTCTTTTCCGCTGGCAGAAGAAATGACTACCGCGCCGTTATTGTTTCGTAAATCGGCAAACAGCTCTTTCATTAATTCAAAACTGTTCGAAAGCCCGATGTGCGATTCCCTGCTCTTTACGGTTTTAAAGCCCCGCGATGTAACATTTCCTTGAGCTTGCACCGAAACATCCGCTAACACGCTTTCTTCTTTATCTACTTCTCCGGAATTACACGCATCAATAAATATTATTTTATTTCTTGCCGGAATGCCGTCGAGCAAATTTTCTGCCTCTTCAATACGTAATCCGCGCTGCTGAGGGCGGCTAAAATCAACATCGTACGTGGCAAGATAATAATTGAGCGAATCATCCAGCAAGCCGTGCCCCGCATAAAAGAAAATAACTTCATCGTCAACATTGGAATGGAGCAAAAGATCTTTTGTCTTCATGATATTTTCTCGTGTTGCCTCTGCGTTACTGAGATTAACGGTTTTCACTTCCGCATAGGTATTCTTTGCCTGCTGAAACATTGAAAGCATATCCGATGCATCTTTTGCCGCGTACGTTAAATTATACTGTGAGTCTTTATAGAGAGAAACACCTACGGCAACAAAGTAGAGAGTCGGTTTGACGAATTGTGCGGTACAGGTAATTTTGAAAATCTGTTGTAACGATTCTATTCCCTGATTGTTAACCGCGGAAACCTGAATGGTGTTGAGACCTTGATTGAGCAGCACTTCAACCGATCCGCTCCATTGTTTCAGCGCTTTGTCTTTTAACGATTGACCGCGGATTCCGTTTAACGGCACGCCGTTAATTGTAACATTTAAGCGGTCCAATGTACCGGCTTTTTCCGAGGCTTCTACGGAAAATGAAAATTTTCTCTCCGAAACGGAAAGCGGGAGCGTGCTGGTAATAACGGCTTCCGGCAGTGTGTAGGAATTTTGAAACTGCGCTTCGGTAAATCCGTACCGCTGCAGGCGTTTTTTATACGCTTCCCGGTAACTTTCCAGCAATTGCTTATCGGCTTTTCCTAACGAGCGCAAAACTTCTGCGGGGCGATTGAACCGCAGATCGAATTGTTCAAACGGATACGCCTGAAGTCCGTTGCGAAAAGCAATTGCGCTGTACGCTTTTCGAGATGCTTTATAGTACCCCTGCGCGTTAACAACAGCGTAGATGTCAGTTCCAACCAATACCATAGATGCTATCGGTTTTCCTGATGCAACATCATAAAGATAGACTGCGCCGTCATCGCCGGTAAAGGCAATAGTCTTGTCGTCCGGTGAAAACATTCCTCCCGATTGTTTTGATTGGAACTTGAGCGTCGCAAGAATTTTCCACTCCGGCAGCTGGTAAATAACGGAAGACTGTCCGCCGAACTTCTGATAACAAAAATATTTTCCTCCGGGACTAAATTCGCCGAATCCTTCCCCGAATTTTAATAGGGAAGCATTCTTTTTTACATCCCACACCTCTCCCCAATCACCTAATTTTACATTTTGACGGTTTGCGGCATAAAAATTATAACTTAGCATTAAATAATTTCCCGTACCATCGAACTTGCTCTCCTTCGTTGCATAGTCAAACTTTTTTAGTTCAACGGGAGCCGCTCCCTCTTCTCCCTTTTTATACAATGTTACAATATCTTTTCCGTAATCATACGGATCGATTTTATTTTTCTCATAACCAACAACAAAGGCGTAATCCTTTTTCGGCGTCATCACAAACTTTTCTTCTAATAACCGGGAAACAGTTTTTGTCTTCAGATTATATCCGCCGTAATACCGGTCGTCTCCGTAGCTGCCTTTTGTTCCGATTTCAATTTTTACAACAGAATCATTGACAAAATATTTCGGGATTACGTACGTGGTAATTTTCGATGGTAAACGTACCGGCATGCCGCTGATCATCGCTCCGGTTTCGGCATTCCACACCTTTAATTCTCCGTCCGACGCGCCGGTGACTATTCTTGTGTGCGAAGGATTGATTACACAGGCGAACAGCGTAGTATAATCATCTTTTAATGAAGCATTATGAACGATGCTGTACGCAACTTCACCTTTTACCAAATCCCAGGCAAAAAGAGTGTTGCTTTTTTGAATAACTAATTTTTTTCCTTCATCGGCAAAAAAACGGATGAACCCCTTTTGCAAAGAGTTGCTGCCGGTTTGCCGCAACGGAAGCCAATTAAGCGTTGATAAGAAGGATATTTCCCCGGATGCTGAGCCGGTAATAAGTGTTTTGCCGTCTGTTGTGTATGCCAGCGAAAAACAAGCATTGTTATTTTTATCAACGGAAAAAGATTTCAGTTCGGTAAAATCGGGAAGATTGAAAATAGTAATATTCCTTTGGCCGATATTTGCCAGTGATCCTCCGTTTGTTGCCACGGCAAGCTGTTTTTCGGAAGGATGCAGGGAGATCGCCCGCGGGCTGTTAAGACTCGAGAGTTCCACATTCCGAACAATTTCTTCTTTATTTACATCAATACAATACACGCCGGGGGTTCTATAATATTTATCTCTCACATTATCGCTTTGCCAGCCGTTCGGCGAAGCCACATAGAGCATTTTAGAATCAGCGGAAAAAACAGCATCAAAACTATTCAGCGGAATTTCAAATAATTTTTTTAAGGAAGGAATTTTAAAAACGGCAACATTATCATAAGTGCAAACGGCAGCAAATTTTCCGTCTTTGCTGACACACAGTTTTTGAAAATTTCCCTTTACGGAGTTTTTTTCTTCGGGTGAAGCGTACTGTTTCTTTTCAAATAAAAATACTTTGGTGTTTTTCACATCGCTTTTGGTCTGCTCTGCGGTAATAAGATACTCAAGCGAAACCGGCGAATAGGCAACGCCGCTTTTTATCAACGGCTCTTTGCTGCCGGAAAATTCTGCCGTTACCGTATTGGATTGAATATCAACGGTCTGAATCTTATCGCCGGAGATTGCCGCTTCACTTTCATCGGCATTTATCGCGGCATTTCCTTCGTATGTGGTCATTGTTGTCGGAAAAGTGACAAGCTCCAAACCGCTTCGAGTATCCCAAAGTTTTGTATCGCTGGGTTTCGTTGTGCTGATCATAACGTTTCCGTGAACAGCTATGTTACGCACAGTTCCGGAATGCCCGCTCTGTATTGCCAGAGTAAAATTATTGCCGCTCTGTGCCGTTAAAAAACTACCGGCGGCATGCATAATAATCAGCAATGCAATAAAAAAAATATTTTTGAAGAAGTTCATAATATTTTCCTTTGAAGAAAAATTGTGTTATCCGCCGGTGAATTTTCCATTAGCATCTCTCGGACGCTTTCTGCTGATAGATATGCAGAACTTAAAAAGAAATAATTATTCTTACAATGAGAAAAAAATTAAAAAATACATACTTCAAAAACGGCATGGAATGAAGAGCCTTGTTCTGAATTTGATTACGTTGTAAAAACAAAAAGCCCGAAGTCATTACCTTCGGGCTCTGTTTTTCTTTTGGGA
The DNA here is from genome assembly GCA_019455105.1 of Bacteroidota bacterium. GTDB lineage: Bacteria > Bacteroidota > Ignavibacteria > UBA10030 > UBA8401 > JACFMZ01. The sequence continues at coordinate 15,693 of JACFMZ010000031.1, forward strand.
AAAAGAACTCTATAGCGATGTGATTCCGTTCGATTTTGCCATCATATTAATCATTCGATACAACAAGCGCGCGCCGACATTGGCATCCCATTCGTCTCCGCCCGGCGATACTTCGTTGATATCAAAACCGATAATGGTGCGCCCGCTTTCAACAATTGTTTGCAGAAGATGCGCGGCTTCTTCAAATTCAAATCCTCCCGGAACCGGCGTACCGGTGTTCGGGCAAAGTTTCGGATCAAGGCCGTCGATATCAAAACTGATATAGACATGTTTCGGAAGCTGCTGAACAATTTCCACATGAAGCGCGCGGATCGATTTTCCGTTGTACAACTGATATTTTATTTCTTTATCGAAATACGTCTGCACTCTTCCGTTGGAGTGTTTGATAACATTCACTTCGTCTTCGCAGTAATCGCGCGTTCCTGCCTGCACAAGTTTTTTCACCGAAGGAACTTCTTTTAAAACGTTAAACATAATGGAAGCGTGCGAATAGGTAAATCCTTCATACGCATCACGAAGATCGGCGTGCGCATCAATCTGCAATACGCCGAACTCGGAATATTTTTCGCCGAGCGCTTTAATAAATCCCAGCGGCGTTGAATGATCTCCGCCGATAAGCGCAACCATTTTTCCGGAAGCGATATGTTCTGCCGTTGTTTTCTTTACCCGTTCAATCATCCGCAGCGATGCCGCATTAATTTCCGATTGAATTTTTTTCATCTCGGCATTGGCAAGCGCATTTTTTCCCGAAGCGAGAAGATCAATATAGCGTTCGGCTTGCCGGCGCAGACGGCGGCTTTCGGTTTTTAATTTTTTGGGAATCTCATCCATTGCAACGCCGAGTTTCCACGCATTGGCAAGAAACGGATCAAACAAATCGACCTGCATGGAAGCATCGAACACCGCTTCAGGACCGTTGATCGTTCCGCCGCCGTAAGAAACCGTTACTTCCCACGGAACAGGAACAACAACCACGCGCGCTTCTTCCGTTGTAAAGGGAAGACCGAATATGTTTGCATCTTTTTTCCCTAAATCGTTGGGATTAAATTCTTTTATTTTTTCTTCAAGTGACATACGTTTTTCATCTAACTTTTTTCAATTTATTTTACTCGGAACTCCGTACTGAATTCTACGTTTCGGAAAATAACATCTCATCGGCAGAGCGCGTCGTTAATTGTTATATTTTTCCGAAACAAATGGTTGCATTGGTTCCGCCGAATCCAAATCCGTTGGAAAGCGCATAACGGATTTCTTTTTTTACCGCCGTATTCGGAACGTAATTCAAATCGCACTGCGGGTCGGGATTTTCAAGATTAATGGTCGGCGGAACAATTCCTTCTTTCATGGCAAGAATGGTAAGAATTGCTTCAATCGCGCCGGCAGCGCCGAGCAGGTGCCCGTGCATTGATTTTGTTGAACTCACCAAAATATTTTTTGCATGTTCACCGAAGCAGGATTTAATGGCAACGGTTTCCGCAATATCGCCGAGACCGGTTGCTGTTCCGTGCGCGTTAATGTAATCAATATCTTCCGGCTGCAACCCTGCATGCTGTACGGCAAGTTTCATTGCGCGCATGGCGCCGTTGCCGTCTTCCGGCGGTGCGGTGAAGTGAAACGCATCAGCAGTCATGCCAGCGCTTAGTACGCGCGCGTACATTTTTGCGCCGCGCCGTTTTGCAAATTCTTCCGATTCTAAAACAAGCACGCCTGCTCCTTCACTTAACACAAAACCGTCGCGGTCTTTATCAAACGGGCGGGAAGCTTTTTCCGGTGCATCATTTCGCCGGCTCATGGCGCGCGCCGAACAAAATCCGGCAAAGGCAACTTCCGTAACGCTGGCTTCCGCACCGCCGACAACCATCACATCCGCATCGCCGCGCTGAATGGCATAGAGTCCGTCCGCAAGAGAATGATTGCTTGTGGCGCAGGCAGAAACGACGCCGTAGTTCAATCCTTTCGCCCCCGTACGAATGGCAAGCAGTCCTGAAATCATATTGATAATGACGCTGGGAATAAAAAACGGCGTTACGGCGCGCGGTCCGTTCTTTTCTAAATTTAATGTGGTATTGCTTATCCCGAATAATCCGCCGATACCGGAACCAATAACAATGCCGACACGCTCGGCGATTTCCGGCGTTATTTGTAAATCGGCATCGGCAAGCGCATCAAGCGCGGCGCCGATTCCGTATTGAATACAAAGATCCCAGCGATTGATTTCTTTCGGTTCAAAGTATTTTTTTGCATCAAAATTTTTTACTTCGCCGGCCATTTGTGTCGGAAATTTTTCACGCTGAAATCTGTTCACCGGTCCGATTCCGGAGGTACCGGCAACCGCATGGTTCCAAGATTCCTGCACGGAGAGCCCGAGAGGCGAAATCAATCCCATTCCGGTAACAACAACATTGTTCATACTTCACCTGCTTGTAATTTAAAATGGTAGATGAAAATACGGATTTTTTTTTCGTGCAACAACTGTGCATTCAATGCGCGTTGAAAAATTTTTTACCGGCAGAAACAACCATGCATTCACAAAAATCCATTTAAAACAACAAACGCCCCGTTTCGAGGCGCTTGTTATTTTACAGAATATCACCAACGTTACTTTTTCGGTGCTTCTTCTTTTTTCATCTCTTTCTTTTCTTTCTTTGCAGCTTCTTTTGTTGCTTTTTTGCTGTGATGTTTCTTTTCTTTCGCCGGAGCTTTCACTTCTGTTTTTGCCGGTTCAGCCTGCTTTGCCGGTTTCTCTTGTGCCTGTACGGTAAATCCGACAAGAACAAAGGCAAGCGCCATTGTTAAGAGTGAGCGGGTTAATGTTGTGGTTTTCATAAATCCTCCTAATGAGTTTAAAATTGTAAGTTTGTTGGCAACACATTTATAGAGACGATACTATTTTTCCCGCGTTCCAAACAATTTTGAAATTAATAAGATTTAATATTAACAGCTTTATTGAGGAAATTATGAAATATTTCGGTTTTACAAGGCTTTTCTTCGCTCTGACGATACCGTTTCGGCGGCAACGGTTAGTACAACCGGAATTTTTCTTCTTCTATTTTATAACAACCATTTTTTTAGTCTGTAAAATATTGCCGGCTCGTAATGTATAAAAATAGATACCGCTTGAAAGCTGTGCCGCGTTTACCGGCAGAGAATATTCTCCTGCGGATTGTACCTTGTTAACCAACACGGCAATTTCCTTTCCTAAAATATCATAAAGAGCTAAGTGTACATTTGTTGCTCTCGGCAATTGGTAGCGTATTATTGTTGAAGGGTTAACGGGATTAGGATAATTCTGCTGCAAGACAAATTGTTCAGGCAGGTAATGTTTTTTCTCGTTTTGTGATGTGACTATATTATTTTTATAAAATGTAAAATTTCCGCTGTACTCTCCGACGATTAAATCTTTTTTCCCGTCGCCGTCTAAATCGGCAAACACCGGAGTTAAACTTTGGCGCGATTCAATGCCGTTAAACATTCCGCTCTTTTCCTGCCACCGGGGCTCGGTCGGTGATCCAATATTTTCATAGAAAACGAGTGTTCCTCCCATTTTTCCAAAAACAAGATCCATATCGCCGTCATTATCAATATCAACGAAACACGGATAGGCATAGTTAGGAATTTCAACATCTTCTATAAACGAATTATCTTTTACAAACACATTGTTTCCCGTGTTGATATAGAATGCAGACAATTCTGATTTTTCGCCGCAAATCAACACATCAAGATTTCCGTCATTATTAATATCGGCAAACGACGGCGCACTTTGCCATCCGACATCAATTCCTGAAAAAATTGTTGTGTTTATTGTAAAGGTTCCGTTGTTATTAAGATAACAGATAAGCGTGCCGTTCAATTCGCCGGAAACAATATCATAATCTCCGTCATTATCAATATCAACAAATCTCGGAGAACTGTACGAACCAAAATCAATGGATGAAAACGATGCCGTTACTTTTACAAATTTCGGATGAATTGAATCGCCGTCATTGCGGAAGTATTGAAGTTTTCCGTAATAATCGCCGCTGAGCAGATCAAGATCGCCGTCGTGATCAAAATCTGCCAGCGATGTGGTAGAGGCTCCTCCATCGATTCGGGTTATTTGAAAGTACGATGTGTTCCGTTGAAATTGCGGTGCCGTTGTTGTGCCGATGTTTTTATAAAAATAGAGCGGTCCGTCGGCTGTTCCGTAAATAAGATCAATTTTTCCGTCGCCATCCAAATCGCAGAGCGCCGGAACTTTCCAGTAACTTGTTGTTTCAATTCCTGAAACCAGCGACGATGATGCCGACCAAACGGGTGATTCTTTTGTTCCGGTATTTTTATAATACAACATCGTCTGCACATCGCGTCCCATCACCAAGTCGTAATCACCGTCGCTATCCAAATCTTTCAGTGCGGGATACGCATTTAATCCCACATCCGGAATGCCGGCAACTAAAGAATTATCGGCGGTAAAAAGCGGGGAATTTTTCGTTCCGGTATTGCGAAAGCCGAGCGTCGTTCCTGCGGTAACATTACCGTAAAACGATTCGCCGATTCCAATAATAAGATCAAGGTCGCCGTCATTATCCAAATCCGCAAATGCCGGTCGATCATCGGTTCCGAGTAAAAGATTTACTGCGCTGAAAACAGCCGTGTCCTGTTCCCACAAAGCATTCACCGAATCGCCGATATTGCGATAGAACAGCAGGCCGTTAAATCCGCCGATGACCAAATCATAATCATTATCGCCGTCCAAATCTACCAACGAAGGATAGGTTGAATTGGTAAATTGAATTCCTTTTTCATAAATGGACCGCAGCAAATTGGTATCGCGTCGGAATACCGGCGCAGTGTTCGTTCCCTGATTACGGAAAAATGCCACCCGGTCATCATTTAAGCTGCCGACGAAAAGATCAAAATCCCCGTCTCTGTCTATATCGCAAAACTCCGGCGATGAAAAACTCTGTACCGTTACGCCGAACGGACTGAAGACGGAATCTATCTTTACCCATTGCTGAGCAGATAGATTTAAAGCTGCTGAAAGGAAAAAGAGAAAGTAAATTTTTTTCATAATATTGTTCTTTTAATTTTAAATAAATATGAAACTGCTGTTACACAAACTGCTCTAACCATAACCGTACGTCTTTCATACATTCTGCGTTAATTTCATGTCCCATGGCATACTCATGATACGACACGATACCGTTAGAATGAGAGAGCATTTCTTTTGTTTCACGAGCCATATCAATCGGGATTACCGGATCATTAATTCCGTGCGAAATAAAAATACGAAGTTCCTGCAGTTCACGCAGCTTATACCGGCTTTGCAATTCTTTGGGCGCAAATCCGCTTAAGCAGGCAATTCCTTTGCACAGCTTCGGCGCCGTTAAAGCAAGCGCGTACGACATAATGGCTCCCATGCTAAAACCGAGAAGAATAAGATTTTCTTTCTTCAATAAAGAAAGAGAATCCATCGCTTCGGCACGGCTTTGCTGAAAGCTTGTTTCATCCACCGAACCGTTTTCAAACATTTCAAACCAGGTAAATCCTCCCCAGTCAAATTCAAACGGCGCGCGGAGCGAAGTAATTTCATATTCCGGAGGAAACATCTCTTTTATTCCGAACAAATCGTGTTCATCCGCCCCTCTTCCGTGAAGCAAGACAAGAACCGGCTTCCGTTCTGATTTTTTTTGTGCCGGAGAATGTAATGAATGAAGCATAATAGTAGCGATAAATTTTAATAAAGAGAGAACGGCGTATGAAGGAATTTTATCTCGTTACCGCCGTAACATTTTTTCTTTTTAAAAAATTGATGTTCCGAGTTTTGTCGTCAGCAGTTCCAGCGCTTTCATTCCCATAACGGAATTTCCTTTGGCATTTAATCTCGGGCTCCAGACTGCGGCGGCGTATTTTTCCGGATGAACGGCGACAATTCCTCCGCCGACGCCGCTTTTCCCCGGCAGCCCGACGGTAAACGCAAATTCTCCGGATTCATCATAAAATCCGCATGTTTGCATAACGGCATTAATGCGTTTTGTCTGGCTGGAATTTAAAATTTGTTCGCCGGTAGAAAATACTTTTCCGTGATTGGCAAAAAGAAGAAATGCTTTCGTTAAATCGTTACACGACATTTCAATGGAACAAATATGAAAATAAAGATCGAGTACCTCTTCCACATTGTGATGAATATTGCCGAACGATTTCACAAAATTTGCCAGCGCATGGTTGCGAAAACCAAATTTATTTTCCGATTCAGCGGTTTCTTCGTTGAACCGTATCTCGTTATTATCCGCCAGCTTTTGCACAAATGCAAGTATTTCCGCTTTGGGATTTTTTAATTGATCAATAAGCACATCGCACACCACCATGGCGCCGGCATTAATAAACGGATTGCGCGGAATCCCTTTTTCATACTCTAACTGCACCAGTGAATTAAATGCGCTGCCGGAAGGTTCCACGCCGACGCGTTCAAAAATTTTTTCGCCGATGAGCGAGACTGCCAGCGCCAGCGTAAACGCTTTGGCGATACTTTGCAGCGAAAATTTTACATCGCTGGCGCCGATTGCCGCTTCTTCCCCTTCCAGCCTGCGCAGATGCATGCCGAACATATTCGGATTCACCGCTGCTAATTCGGGAATATAATACGCCAGTGCTCCTTGAGACTGGAGCGGAAGCACTTCTCGGTAAATTTCAGAGAGCAGCAATTGGAAATTGACGGCCATATTAATTTCGTAGAATATTCTGCACGCCGACGCGGATCATCATAACGGCGATTGCCACCATAAAAAGCGAAGCCACTTTTGCAAAGGCACGCGAGCCGCCTTCGCCCATAATGCGAATCACGTAATCCGAATGGCGAAACATAAACCAGACAATAAATAAATTCAGCGCCAGCGAAATCATAGAAATCCAATAGCCGTACGCATCAACAATAATAATAATGGAAGTCAGCGCCGCCGGTCCCATTATTAACGGAATGCCGATGGGAACAATGCCGACTGAAGTGTTTTCGTTTTTTCTGGTATCGCTGGAAAAAAGAAGATCGGTAACGGCAAGAACCAGCAGAACAATTCCTCCGCCGATGCGGAAATCATTTTCCGTAATGTTCAGAAATTTGAAAATCACTTTTCCCAGAATGAGAAAGATGAGCGCAATAGCCGCCGCCGTTAATGTTGCCTGCACAATCAACTGCCGTTTCGATTTTAAATTCATTCCGTCCGTTAACGAAATAAATAACGGAACAAGCCCCGGCACATCAATAGCCACGAACAGCGGAATGAATGCCATAATAAGATCATTTAAGAACTGCAGCATTCCTTAAACCCTTATACCGGAAGCAAAAAGATTTTCACGGATTATTTTTACAGCTTCACTTTCACTGACTAATATTCGCGCACCGGCGGTTTTCACTGCCTGTTCCAGCGATTGATTTTTTTCTTTCAACAGGGTAACGATGACAAACCCTAAGCGATATTGATCATTCGGTTCACGGGTGGGAATTGTTGAGACGGCATTATACGCAATTTTTTCCAGCGACGATGCATCGAACTCTTTTATTTTTGCGGCAGGATTGGTTGACATGGTTGAATTTCCTTTCCATTGAATTGGTTTAATATAAAAAGAAATATAGAACAAATGAACTGTAATGATAAAGCAAAAAAGCCGTCTCAAATATCGAAACGGCTTTTTACGAAAGGAACAGCATGTTTACAATTTTTTACTTCACATACGGATACCGCATTATTTCCGATGCCTTAAAAACCGACATTCCTTTTGCCGCCATTCTATCATAAATCATAGCGTTGGCGCCGTACAGTAATGTCTTTGCATCATACCCCAGCAGTTTTAAATAGGTTGCAACGGCGGCGCTTGTCTGTCCGGTGTAGCAGTAAATAACAACCGCTTTATCGGTCGGAAGAGTTTTCAAATCCGTTGTGCTTTTCAGCGAACTTTTCGGCTCGTACTGAACAGCCCCGGCAATATGTCCGGGATCGGCATATTGAGCGGCGGGCCAATAATTTACAATGTAATAATTTGAAAGATTTGTATAGAGCGTGGCATTGGTTATTGTGTTGGTAAATCCTTCTTTCAATAACTGATCTACCCGTGCATCAAGAATTTCTTTGCCGGTTGTTTTTCCAGTTTTTAACGCCGGAAGATTTCCTTTTGCATTTTTTGCCGTTACGTCGGTAACAAAATTTGCCGCACGGTCATTCTTCATGTTGGCAAGCCAGCGTCCCGTTGCAAACACGGAATCCCATGAGCACATTCCCCACTTCAACGAAGAGACATTGCTGTATCCCTGCAGGCGAAGAAGCGTGGTTGCAAACATCGATGTCTGCCCCGTATAGCAGGCAATCACTACTGATGTGTAGCTGCTGGGAACGGTTTTCATATGTGCCGAAAGATCGCCAAGCGTAACATTGTGCGCTCCTTGAATATGACCGGAAGCGAAATCCGTTGCGCTGCGAATATCGATAATATATTGTGTTCCGGTTTGCAGATTGGTGTACACCGCAGATGCGCTGACAATTGAAGGAGCGGAAGTGTTAATATAATCTCCGTTCTCTTCAAGATATTTAAGCAATACTGCCGATTCATCAACAGCAACCGGAGTGATCGGATTATCTTCACTTTTTTTACAGGCAGAAAAGAGAATGACTGCCGAAAAGAAAAGAACAATTGACGTTCGAATTTGTTTCATGCTGACCTCTTTGTGGTATTTTTGTTTTTGTTTTTTTTCGCAGAAGATGATTGCTACTGTACTCCCCACGAAGACGGAAGTTTTCCGTCGACTACAATTTTTTTATTCGCTTGTATTTCCCATGATTCAAGATCGGAATTGAACAGGTATAACTCTTTGTTGCGAAACGCTGTTCCTTCTTTTATGATGTGACAGTTATCGTAACAGCTTTTTCCGGAAGCAACTTCCGTTCGTTTTGTCCAGCGAAGAATATTATGCGGCGTTGTATATTTATATGTCGGTTTCGCATCAAAGTTTGTTAACACAGGAACATTATATTCTTTCCAGCTGTCCGGCGCCATTAACGAACGGCGAAGCGTAACAAACGGATAAGAGCGTGTTTCCGGGATAGGATTTACGCCGATTTTAAATCCTTGATACGACGGAACGCGCGCGCCTTCGCCGCCGACGTGACAGCTTCCGCAATTATTATATTCCTGTGCATGGCAGGTCTGGCAATTTAAATCCTTTATATGCTGTGTATGATACACATTGCTTTTTGCAATATTTGCATGACACGATTCACATTTCGGCAGCGCTTTTACGGAATATCGCTGCTCATATTTCATTCCGTCGCCGTGAATTTCCATTCCCGTATGGCAGGTTAAGCAGTTCGCATTCATTTTTGTCCGGTGAATATCGGGAACTGTTCCCGGCGCAATGCCGAGAAAAGCATGACCGCCGCGGCTGACATGACACGCAACGCACTGATCAACCATATTAGGCGTTTTCATAAACGCATGACCTTTATACAATCCTCCGCCGCCGGCTTTCGGTCTATTGATATGGCAGTCGCCGCACGTTGCATGGCACTTTCCGCAATTTACATCGTACCCTTTTTGAAGATGCTCGGGAATTTGAGTATACGACTGAGCGCCGTAGCGAACTGTCACCATATTTTTCTGCCCCCATCCCTGCGCATGAATGCTCGTTGGTGACTGCGCCTGTTCCGAATGACAGACAATACACTTTTTTTCCGCCTGTAACGAAGGATGAGCAATAAAATTTTTAGCATGGGCAGATTTTTTTTCGATTGCCGAAGCATCGCCGCCATGGCACCACACACAGCCGACTGTTCCGTGCATAGATTTTTTATACAATTCAAATCCTTCGCCGCCGAGATAAACTTTATCGTACGTTTCAATATGCGGTGCATCGCCGCCGCATCCGCCGGTGCTGGTGGAGGTATCCGGAGAAGCAATTTGTTTTAACAGCGCATAATTTGTATGACAGTCAATACAATTTGAAGAGACCACGGCGCCGTCGGATGATGGTTTGGACGGTTCAATGTTTTCATGACATCCCGCCGAAAACAGCACCGCAGCAACAACCTGAAGAACAACGTGTAAAAATAATTTTTTCATAATTCCGTTCCCTTGCATCTATTAGAATTTGTTAAAAGAAATATTTGCTTAAAGCAAATATATGGGTAAAAAAATGAGCTTATGTTCTAAGCTCACATAACACGATTATTTCTTATTCCCCTTCAGCCACGAATCCAGCGTTGTTAACATGTTCTGCATTCCTTGAATCAGCGCTTCATGATACTGTTTTGGAATCTCCGCAAGAATTTCTTTGTGAATATTTAGATAATTTTGTTCCAACACTTCTGAAAGTTCAATTCCTTTTTTTGAAAGCGTTGCGGTAATTCCTCTGCGGTCTGTCGGATCAATTGCCCGCACTAAATACCCTTTTTTTTCCAGCGAATCCAAAATTCTGGTTAAACGGCTGCCGCTTAACTGTATCCGCTCAATAAGTGTTTTTATCGGCAGCTGCTTTTCGCCGCGGAAGACACGAATACATCGAAATTCCGAAACGGGAGTATAAAAATATTTGTGTAAATGGTTAAAAAAATAAATACATTAACCAAA
>JACFMZ010000032.1 GCA_019455105.1 Bacteroidota bacterium
TCCATGCTTTTTGAGTAACATACTCAACGGTAAAATGTTCATCAGCCGGAAGCAAGAGATGTTCTTTTGTCCGCTTCCGGCACTCGGCAATAGCGGCGTGAAATACCGTGTCTAATTTCTCTTTCGGAATGATGAATTGATTGCGAAAATTTTGGTACCGTTCCTGAACAGAACCGCTGCCTGCCGGCAGCGAGCGCTCCAATTCCGCAAGAAGATTTTTAAAATGTTCTTCGGAAAATACGGGAGGCGCGGCATTGTATAACAGTTTTGCTTCTTCATCAAAAGAAAAGATTTTTCCGCTCATCATTTCCAGTTTTGTTTTTGCGGCGATTGTCTGCGCAAAAAGAAATGTTTTTCGCTGCATCATCATGCGGTCGTGCGCCGGAACGGAAACTGCTGAAATTTTTTTCAACAGCAGTTCCGACTGCGCATGGAGTTCATTCAGCGGCAATTTTTTTGCCGAAGCTTCTTCCATCCATTCTTTTGGTCCGTAATACGCATCAACAACATCCGCGCTGTACGCGCCGATAGAAAGTATCAGCTTTACATATTCTTCTGCCAGTGTGTTCATGTTCTTTTCCGATTTAGTGGCGGGCTGCGCAAAAGTGTTTGTTGTTATACTAAAAACGAAAACCAGTGAAAAAAATATTTTCATAACGATGAACTGAATGTTATCTTCGATGCACCAGCGTCGGCGATGATTGGTCGGTCGGCATAAGAATAATGTTGCTGATATTAACATGCGCGGGCCGTGTTGCCGCCCAGAGAATTGAATCCGCCACATCATCAGCGGTCAGCGGCGTCATTCCTTTATAGACGGCTGCTGCCCGTTCTTTATCGCCGTGAAACCGCACTTCGCTGAATTCGGTTTCCACTAAGCCGGGATCAATTTCGGTAACGCGAATCGGCGTGCCGAGAAGATCCATTTTTATTCCCTGTGTTAACGCGTTAACGGCAAACTTTGTGGCGTTGTACACATTTCCTTTCGGGTACACCCAAAAGCCGGCGGTGGAACCGATATTAATAATATGTCCTTCACTCCGTTCAATCATTCCCGGAAGAACGGCGCGCGTTACATACAGTAACCCTTTAATGTTGGTGTCAATCATTTCATTCCAATCGGAAAGTTCGCCGGCGTGAATGGGATTGAGTCCGCGCGAAAGCCCGGCATTATTTACCAGAAGAGAAATCTCTTTCCATTCGGCGGGAAGATTGGCGAAGAATGTCTGCACGTCGTGCTGATTTCGCACATCGAGCTGCGCGGAAAAAACATCGGCGGAAAATTTTTTCTTCAGATCATTTTCCAATTCGTGCAGCCGGTCAATCCGGCGGGCGCAGAGCAATACGCGGGCGCCTTGTTCGGCAAATTTTTTTGCGGCTGCTTTTCCGATTCCGCTTGAAGCGCCGGTAATACAGACAATTGTATTGTTAACAGTCATTGATTGTTCCTTTTTGCTGTGAAGCAGTAAAAATTTTCTTAATGATAGAATAATCTTTTGATTATTGCAATCGGCATCGAACGAAAAAAAACTGATGAGAATTCGCCGCTGAACATCTTCGGAATGCGCGGTCTGTTTTTTGGGGTTGAAAGTTTAAAGCATTTGGTTTACCATTGGAGTGAGCAAATTACGGAAAGCGAAGAGGTGGTAAAAAGATGAGTATTGCGTATATTGGAGAGTTAGCGGTAAGCGTAGAGAACGACACGACAAACAAAAATGAACAGTAAAACGACAGACAAAATGTCAACACTTCACAAAATCAAAAGAGTTGCAAACCAAGCCACAAGCCGAAGCAGTTTGCAGCACATTTTATTTTGTCCAAAAGCACCAGAGCCCATCAACCACCCGACATTGGGACAATGGACAGTTTAAATTAAAGAACATTTTTGAAAATAACGGGTTTTAAAAACTTAACTTAGCAAACTAAATAAATACGAAGTAAACAGAATGAATTTAATAAACACGGGAATAAAAAAAGGACTTATTCGCTTTGACGAAGACCGAAACTTTATAACATACATTCACCAAAACAAAAAACGGAATTACAACAACCCCGAAGAAAAAGTGCAAGCCGAAACTTTCTTGACGTTGGTTTTGATTTACGGCTATCCTGAAAACCGAATTAAGCAGTTCATTCCTGTTCAGATGGGTTCAGAGACAAAGGAAGCCGACATTGCAGTTTATTCAGACGATAAATGTCAAGAAACCTACATTTTAGTTGAGTGCAAAAAAGAAGATTTAACCGACCAGCAGTTTAACATTGCGGTTGACCAAGCATACAGCTACGCAGTTGCCGAAGGTGCAAAATACGTTTGGACAACTTCACGTATCAAAAACCAGTATTACGAAGTTCCCGACAAGAAACCGAAAAGCAGAATTGAAATTCCCGACATTCCGCAATTCGGTATCAACAAACTTGCACCTTACAAATATGTGAAAGGCGGTATTTCTCAAACTGACACAGACGAGAAAAACATTGTTGCCGAACCCGCCCCCCCGAATGCTTTCGGGATAAAACAGAAATTTTTTGAATTGCAAGTTGTAAGCGAAAGCGAACTGACAAAGATTTTCATTCAATCGCATCAAGCACTTTGGGGCGGTGGACAAAGAAATCCAAGTGTTGCGTTTGACGAATTGGATAAACTCATCTTCTGCAAAATTTGGGACGAGAAACACCCAAGAAAAACAGGCGAGCCTTACGACTTTCAAATTTTCCGTGACGAAGACCCAGAAGATTTGCTAAAACGCATCAAGAAAATTTATGCAGTTGGTGAAAAAGAAGCACCAGAAGTTTTCAAAGACGGCATTACACTTTCAGCACAAGAAACACTGACCATTGTAAAATACTTTCAGCGTATCAACCTCAATAAAACTGACCTTGACAGCAAAGGCAAAGCCTTTGAAACTTTTATGGGCAGTTATTTCCGTGGCGACTTCGGACAGTATTTTACGCCAAGACCCATTGTAAAATTCATTGTTGACAGTTTGCCAATTACGCATAAATCAAGAGTGCTTGACACCAGTTGCGGAAGTGGGGGCTTTTTGCTTTACGCATTGGACAAAGTGAGAGAACAAGCCAACGAGTTTTACGACCCAATCAATGATGAAAAAGACCATTACAAATATTGGCACGACTTCGCAGAGAAAAACCTCTTTGGCATTGAAATAAACGACCAAATTGCCCGAACCGCCAAAATGAATATGATTATTCACGATGACGGACACACCAATGTAATTGCATCGGATGGACTTTTAAGCGATACCGAAATGCAAGCCAAATCAGGCAACAAAGAGTTTAAATACAATTCATTTGACTTTATTGTAACCAATCCGCCTTTCGGAAGCAGCATTAAGCAAACTGAAAAGGCATATATGCACCAATACAATTTAGCAGTTAAAGAAGTGGACTGGCTGAATACAACCGCAAGCGCCCTGAGCTTGTCGAATGGCACTTTGCGTGACAGCCAAAGCACCGAAGTTTTGTTCTTGGAGCAGTGCCACAAATTTTTAGTAGAACACGGTTATTTGGCAGTTGTAATTCCTGATGGTATTCTTACCAACAGCAGTTTGCAATATGTGAGAGATAACATTGAAGAAATGTATCGTATTGTTGCTGTTGTTTCAATGCCTCAAACCGCTTTCAGTGCCACAGGTGCAGGTGTTAAAAGTTCTGTTTTGTTTTTGCGTAAGCACAAAGACAAACAAACAGAAAAAATCAGCAACCAAAAAGCCAGACTGAAAGAGCAAATTAAAACCGACAATAACTATTTGGCTACCGTTGAAAAATGGGAAAAGGAAAAAGCAGACACAATTAAGAAATTAGAAGCAGACGCAAAAGCCAAGAACCCGAAAGCCAACAAAAAGGAAATAACAGAAATGATACAAGCTGATAAATCGGCTGTTCAATCTGCATTTACCGACAAAGTGAATTTGCTGAAAGAAGAATTGACCGAGAAATACTTTTTGGCAAAACAAACCGCTTTAGACGACTACCCTATTTTTATGGCAATAGCCGAAGATATTGGCTATGATGCCACAGGCAGAAGCACCAACAACAATGAGTTGATTGAAATAGGAAAAGAACTATCAAAGTTTATTGCTCACATTAACAAGACAGAAAAATAATGCCGGGAACATTTTCACAAATATACATCCAAGTGGTCTTTGCTGTTAAAGGGAGAGATAGTTTAATCCATTCTACTTGGGAGGAGGAATTGTATAAATATATTTCAGGAATTGTAAGAAATAAAGAGCAGAAAATGTTAGCGATAAATGGAATGTCCGACCATATACATTTTATTATTGGAATGAAACCTTCCTGTTGTTTATCCGACTTGGTGAGAGAAATAAAGAAATCATCCAATGAGTTTATCAATGAAAAGAAATTTTCAAATTATAAGTTTAGTTGGCAGGAAGGTTATGGAGCGTTTTCGTATAGCCGCTCGGCTTTGGATGATGTGATTAAATATGTCGCCAATCAGAAGGAGCATCATCGCAAAAAAACATTCCGGGAAGAATATCTGGGTTTCTTGAAAAAATTTGAGGTGGAATTTAAAGATGAATATTTGTTTGAATGGATAGAATAGAAACGAATCCAAAGGATTCAAATGTTGATGGCACCGAAGAAGCGGTGATTTGTATAACCCCTTCGGGGTTGTATGTTTATAGAACAAGGAAGCGGATGTATAAATGCGACCCCGAAGGGGTCGTATATGGGGTTAATTCCCTATTCTATAAACATCAAATCCCTTCGGGATTAAAAAACGAATTTGAATGGATAGAGCAGAACCCATCGGGTTCAAATGTTGATGGCACCGAAGAAGCGGTGATTTGTATAACCCCTTCGGGGTTGTATGTTTATAGAACAAGGAAGCGGATGTATAAATGCGACCCCAAAGGGGTCGTATATGGGGTTAATTCCCTATTCTACAAACATCAAATCCCTTTGGGATTAAAAAAAAGAGTCAAAAATCAATGAGCAGTTATATTATTTCAAAAACACTTAATCCAAAACGAATTTTCATTTTGCAAAAAAGCGAATTGGAAAAACGCTTAGACCCTTTCTTTTATGTTCCCGAACTTTTAGAACTTGAAAAGAAAGTTTTAGCCAAGAAGCCAAATAAATTAAGAGATTACGTTCAAAGTTTGGCGAGTGGAGCAACACCAAAGACAACCGAAAGCGAAAAATATTATGCCGAGAAAGAAAACGGAATACCATTTTTAAGAGTGCAAAACCTTTCGCCAACAGGAGTTTTGGAGTTTGACGATTGCAAATACATCAACGAAGAAACACACAACGGAATGCTGAAAAGAAGCCAAGTTTCAGCAGGCGACTTATTGGTGAAAATTACAGGCGTTGGACGAATGGCAGTTGCATCAGTTGCCCCAGAAGAATTTGAAGGAAATATCAATCAGCACGTTTGCGTAATTAAAACAGGAAGCAAAGAAATCAGCGAAACGCTTGCAGCGTTTCTTAATTCCGAGATTGGCGAAAAATTGGCAAGCCGAAGAAGCACAGGCGGAACACGACCAGCATTAGATTATCCTGCTTTGCTTTCCATTCCGATTATTGAAGACAAACGTATTCTTCAAATTACCGAAAAAGTAATTGCTCAAAAACAAAAGAACGAAGCGGAAGCAGAAAAACTCCTTTCAAGCATTGATGATTATTTGTTGAATGAGTTAGGCATAAAATTACCCGCCCCCCCTGAAAATACTTTGCAGAATAGAATGTTTACAAGATTTTTGAAGGAGATTTCAAACAATCGTTTTGACCCATTTTTCCATCAAAATTATTTTGAAAATATTTACTTAGCTATTTCAAAATCAAGGTATAAAACAACACCTTTAAAAAAAGTTATTTCAAGTTATTCAAAAGGTGTTGAAGTAGGCTCATCAGAATATCTGCAAGAAGGCAAGCCATTTGTTAGGGTTGCAGACATTACTGACTTTTCAATTAATTGGTTAAATGCTGACAAAAAAATAAGTGAAAATAAATTCAATGAATTAAAGAAATTTTACAAACCTAAAATTGGAGAAATACTTTACTCAAAAGATGGAACTATAGGATTTTGTGTTGTTGTTCAAGAAGAAGATGATTATATCATAAGTAGCGGTATTTTAAGGATTTCTTGTAAAAATAATTTCGATAACTATCTTTTGAAATATATCCTATCTTCTAAGGTTTACAAACAACTTGCAGAAAGAGTTAGTATTGGAACAGTTATTAAACATTTAACTATTGAAGATTGGCTAAACTTACCTATTCCAGTTCCACCACTTGACAAGCAAAAAGAAATAGCGGAACACATTACAGGCATCAGACAACAAGCCCAACAACTCAAAGACAAGACAACCGAACTTTTGAAAAAAGCGAGTGAAGAAATTGAAGAAATATTATTGAATTAGCCAACGCTATTGGTGGCACATTTGCAAACCGCACAAGCCTGCGCAAATGCTGAGTTTTACAAGTGGAAATACCTTAAGACAAAACGTAAAAGAGAAAAAAAGAACTGGTTAGCGGCGCTAACCAACTGAAACTTTTAGCAATTGTTTTGCATTATCTACTCAAAGACAAATGGCATTAACACGTAACAAACAATTCGTAAAAAAAACAGCCGATAGTAAAAACATATCGGCTGCTGAAAAATTATAAGAAAAGAAAATATCGAGTTAGGTTTTGCCGGAGAGATCCAGCATGTGAATATCCGAATCTTTTAGATACGGTTTGAACTGCAGCACTTCGTTTTCCAGCGAAATTAATTTCTTCACAATATCGGCAATGCGGTTGCCGTTGGTAATGCAGGTATCAATTTCCCGCGAAAGCTCCGGCGGAATATCGCTCCCAATTTTTTTCTTCAGCACCTGAAGCGAAAGCATAATAATGCCGAGCGGATTATTTATTTCATGGCCGAACGTAACAGCAAGTTCGGTAATTGCCTTGCGGTGCTGAAACACCGAAAGCTCCTGCTGAAGCGTGGTAATGCGCAAGCCGACCTTAATGCGGGTGATTAATTCTTTTTCGTTGAACGGCTTGGTCATAAAATCATCGGCGCCGTGTTCCATTCCTTCAATCTTATCGTCCGCCGTATCGCGGGCAGTAAGAAGAATAAAATAAGTGTACCGCAGATTCTTATCGCTCTTAATGTGCGTGCAAAAATCTTTGCCGTCCATTTTCGGCATCATCCAGTCGGAGACAATTAAGTCCGGTTTGTGGGCGCGCGCCAGCTCCAATCCGGTAATGCCGTTGTCTGCCGTCAGCACTTCGTACTCCAGCGCGGTAAGCCGTTTGTGAAGAAACGAACGGATATAAATATCGTCGTCCACAACAAGAATTTTCACACTCATAAAAAAACTGCCCTTCTTAAAATTACACGTTACTCAGGAAGCTTCGGCTCGACAAAGAGAACTTTTTCCCGTTCAAGAACAACGCTTCCCGGTTTTGCGCCTTTCGGTTTCCGCACATATTTTTTTTCCGTCATTGCCACCGGAACGCTCTTTGCGTTTTTCATTTTACTGTAATACGCGGCAATTGATGCTGCTTGTTCAACAGCTTTTTTAGACGGCGTTCCGTTTCTGCTGCCGACTTTTAACACCACATGCGATCCGCTGGAGCCGCGGGAATGAAACCACAAATCGTTCGGCTTGGCATATTTCAATGTGAGCAGATCGTTGTTCTCGCTATTTTTTCCGGCATAGACGGTAAAACCGCCTTCAACAGAAAATATTTTAAACGGAGGAAGATCTTCCTGTTCACGCTGCGTCATATATCCGAGAAATCGTAACTGTTCCTGATATAAGTGTAAAAAATTTTTTAACGAGATACCTTCTTCCACTGCATTAGAATCTTCTAATATTGCAGAAATTTTATGTAACCTCTCTTGAAGAATATTTTTTCTCTGCTGCTGTTCTTCACGTGACGCCTTTGCCTTTTTCGCTTTTTCAAAGTAAAATTCTCCGTTTTTCTGCGGCGAAAGGGCGGGATTCAGCGAAATACGCACTTCTTCATTTTGTTCAAAAGAATTTTGCAGCGTTACGGTCTTCATTCCTTTTTGAATGGAGTGAAGAGAGGTCATAATCAGTTTTCCGAACAGTTCGTACTCTTCCGCCCGCGATGCGCCGGAAAGTTCTTCATCAATTTTGGAAAGCGTATGAAGAATTTTTTCCTCTTCTTTTTTCAACCAGGAGGTTATTTCTTTTTTCTTTTCAAGAAATGAACGAGAGGATTTTGTTCTGCCGACGGTAAATTGAACGGCTTCAAACAGCGATGAAAATTTTTTTATTTCTAATGAAGCAAACTGCTGCAGCGGAAGAAGAGAAAAACAGACCGGAGAATTTTCTTCAAGATATACCATCGGAGAAACCGTTGATGGGTTCAGCAGCTCAGAAAGAACGGCACGGAGAGTTTCAATAATTATCTTTTTATTGGTCAATGAAATGTCGCTGCCGGAAAATGTTTCATTCACTCTGCTGCGAAAAAGAATTTCGCTTGTTAAAATTCCGCCGAGAGACGGAAAGAGCTGTTTTAAAATTTTTCCGACCGGTATTGGTTTGGAAAGTTCAGCCGTCAGTTCGGTTTCCGGCGGAAGCGAAAAGCCGTGAGCGGAAACCGAAAATTTTTCGCAGCGATTTCCGATAGTTTCTTTTTTATGTAAGAAAGCGTCGGTAATTATCCCTTCGGAATTGCAGCAGAAGATATTGGCTTTGCTTCGGAAGAATTCAATTTCAAGAAACGATAAATCGGTAAGTTCAATGGAAAGGATTCGGTCGTTCGGGTGCATACGAACGGAAAGAATTTCTTTGCCGAGAAGCTGCGAAAAGAGATCAACGGAATTTTTTCTTGCCCGAAAGTCCCCGGTTCGGCAGAACAGATAATTGAGCGCGCCGTCGCAGGAAATTTTAATGGTTTGCTGCTCGCCGGTATAGACAACAATGCAGAGCGTATTCTTTTCCTGAGAATACACTTCAATAATTTTATATCCTGAACAGAGTGAATGTAACGCATCGGCGCAATGCAGCAGCGTAAAGTAATTGGAAATCATAGCATAAGGTACAGTAAAAGTGCGGAAGAAAAAAATGAGATTCCGTTACAGCCGAATTTTTTTATCTCCAAACGCTGCCGATTTTAATTTATTTTCGTCTAAATTGAAGTTGAATGCCGCCCAAAAGTATCTCTGCACAGTGAAGAGAATTCATTGCAATTACGGGCAGATTTCACTATTTTTTGATACTTTAATTTAAAATCCCGTTAATTTTGTAACATTGTAAGGAGTATTGTTGACATGCAGATACGCAGGATGTTTGTTTTCGCTGTTGCGGTTATTGTTGTAACAGGAATTATCGGCTGCGGCGGTTCCAGCCCCGTGGCGGCAAAAATTGCCGGCGATTCTTTTACGTTGAAAGATTTTGAAACGGTGTACGCAAAAAATAACGGCGGAACAGCCGCGGCAAAAAAGACTTCGTTAAGTGATAAAGAAAAATTTTTAGATTTGTATATAAATTTTCAGTTGAAAGTAAAAGAAGCCCGCGCGCTTGGGTACGACAAAGATCCGGAAATTAAAAATGAACTTTCCGAATACCGCAAGAATCTTGCCGTTTCGTACATGCTGGAAAATGAATTAACGGCTCCGGCACTAAAAAATTTATACGATCGCCGCGTGAAAGAAATCCGCGCGAGCCATATTCTTCTCCGCCTTCCTGAAGATGCTTCGCCGGAAGATACGTTAACAATGTATAAGTTTGCGCAGAAATTAATCGACTCGTTAAAAAACGGCGCATCATTTGAAAAACTTGCGGAGGTGCATTCTCAAGATCCTTCCGTAAAATTTAATAAAGGCGATTTATACTATTTTACTTCCGGAATGCTCGTTCCTGAATTTGAAGATGCGGCGTTCTCTTTAAAAGCCGGAGAAGTGTATCCCGTTCCGGTGCGGACGCAGTTTGGTTACCATATTATTAAAGTTACCGATATTCGAAAAAATCAAGGAGCGGTGCATGTTGCTCATATTATGAAACGTTTTTCGCACGGGCAGCCGCCGGAAGACAGCATAAAAGCATACAACGAAATGAAAGAAATTCTCGACTCGCTGAAAAAGGGCGGCGACTTCGCTCTTCTGGCAAAAGAACATTCGGATGATGCCTTCAGCGGAAACCGCGGAGGCGATCTGAATTTTATTGACCGCGGAAGAACAGTGCGGGAATTTGATGATGTCATTTTTAATATGAGAGACAGCTCCATTTCCGATATTGTTAAAACGCAATTCGGTTTTCACATTATTAAACGATTTACCGCGCGGGGCATTCCGCCGTACAGCGATCTGGAACCGCAGTTGAAAACCGAATATCAGCGCACCCGCTTTCAGCATGATTACAATGCCATGGTGGAGAAGGTAAAACAGCAGTACGCCTTTAAGCAAAATCAGGAAACAGCTTCGGCATTATTTGCATCCGTTGATACCACAAAAATGACCGGTGATGTAAACTGGGACAGCACCATTACAAAATCGGTCCGCGCTAAAATTATTTTCACGTTCGATAATCAAACGATTACCGTTGATTCCGTCATTGCTTTGGTAAATCAGAATCCGGAATTACGCAACCTTTCTTTAAAAGATCCGGCAACGATTGCCAAAATTCTTGATAAGACCGGCAGCAATCTGGTGATGGAACATTATGCGCAATCGCTGGAAGGAAAACAGCCGGATTTTACCCGTACCATGAAAGAATATGAAGAAGGAATTTTGTTATTTAAAGCCGAACAGGAACATGTGTGGAATAAAGTGGTTCCCGGCGATTCTCTCCTTCGCGCTTTCTACGCTCTCCATCATTCGGAGTATAAATGGCCCGACCGCATTAACGTGCAGGAAATTTTTGTTACGTCTGATAGTCTTGCGAAACTTGTGCAGCGGGATTTGAAAGGATACTCAAGAGATTCGCTGGTGCTGAAAAAAACAAAATCGCGTGCAAAAAAACCGGCGTACGATACCGTAAAAATTACCATCGCGCCGATTTCGTTTGATTCCGCTGCCGCAAAATATAATCAGCGCGGTTCTACGCTTGATAATCGCGGAATCTGGGGATTGATTCCTGTTTCGACCAATGAAGTAACGAATAAAGCGTGGGCAAGAAAAGAGAACGATTCGTTAACGCATGCGCCGATTGAAGGCGGCTTCCATTTTATGAAAGAATTGGAACGGGATCCGGCGCGTGAGAAAACCTACGAAGAAGCTGCTTCGGAAGTTTCCAGTCAGTTTCAAGAATACGAAACAAAACGCATCAGCAGCGAATGGATTGAAGCGTTAAAGAAAAAATATCCTGTTGAAGTTCACAAAGAAATTTTAAAAGAAGCGTACCTCCAATAAAACAGAGTATTAGTAAAATATTTAGCCGCAAAGCAGAGGAGCAATGGTATGCCTCTGCTTTCGTTTTTTTTATTCTGAGCGGACTGCTGTTCGGCTGCGAGCAGCAAACTCAAGAACAGAAAATTATTGCGCGTGTCAACAACGAAGTGTTAACCGAAGAGATGGTGCGCCGGCAGTTAGATTCTTCTTTAGCGCTGACACCGGCGGCAGTTCAACAATATGCCAACCGCTGGATAACAAACGAGATCTTATTCCAGGAAGCGCGGCGAAAGGGAGTGAATGTTTCCCGGAATGTTGAACGCCAGGTTGAAGAAGCGCGGCGGCAGTTGTCGATTGCAGAATTGCTGGAACAGGAAGTGTATCAGAATAATTCAATCACAATACCGCAGAGCGAAATTGCCGCTTATTATCAATCGCATCGGGATGAATTTCAACTGCGGGAGCAGACGATTTGGCTTTCGCTGGCGGTATTTTTAAACAGCGCCGCAGCTAATGAATTTCGCGCCTCGGCGCTCGGCAGCGCCGGCTGGGATGAAAGCATTGCGCATTTTCAATCCGATACGTCAAAGCATATGATTGCGCGGACCGATTCGGTGTTCTACACTCAGTCGTCGCTCTATCCGCCGGAGCTGTGGAAAGTTGCCGCCGTCACCGGAAGACTAGAAGTGTCGTTCCCGGTAAAAACAAGCGTCGGATATTTTGTTCTTCGCTCACTCGGAAATTATGCCGCCAATTCCACAGCGCCGCTGGAAAAAATTCAGCAGACCATTGAGCAGCGCTTAACAATGGAAAAACGCCGGCAGCGTTATGCCGATTATCTGGAATCGCTTCGAAAGCAAAATAATGTTCAGCTTCTTCTGCCGTTCACTGATTCTTTATCACAATAACATATTTTATGAAATCCTTTTTCCTTTTTGTTATTCTGTTTGTTGTTGCCGCCGCTTCTCAGGCGCAGACCGTGCTGGATAAAATTGTTGCCGTTGTTGATCGTGAAGTGATAACGCAAACCGATTTAAATTTTGCCCTTCGGCAGGTTTCCATTCAAAACCGGATTGATCCGAAAACGCCGGGACTGCGCGATCGGATTCTGGACGGATTAATTAACGACAAACTTGTACTTGCGCAGGCAATTCTCGACAGTATTGTTGTTACGGATGATGAAGTAACCTACCAGTTGGAACAGCAGATCAACCGCTTAACCTACCAGCTCGGCTCGCAGCAGAAGCTGGAAGAAGCGTACGGCATGAGCGTCAGCCGGATGAAACGTGATTACCAATTTAGAGAAATGATTCGCAAACAGCTTTTAGTGCAGCGCATTCAGCAGCAGCGGCAGGCGGCAATTTCTGTTTCGCGGCGGGAAGTAGAAGAATTTTTTAATACGTATAAAGACAGCATTCCGAACGTTCCGACCGAATACGAACTCAGCCATATTTTTATTGAACCGAAACCGGATTCTTCCGTTGTGAAAGAGGTGTATCAAAAAGCTGAAAAGATTGCGGACAGCATTCGTGCGGGGGGTGATTTTGCCGATTTTGCCAAACGCTATTCTTCGGACGGCACCGCTTCGGCTGGAGGCGATCTCGGATTTGCACGGCGCGGTTCTTTTGTAAAAGAATTTGAAGAAGCGGCGTTTACTCTAAAAGAAAATGAAATTTCAAAACCTATCCGCACGCAGTTTGGCATTCACATCATTCAATTGCTGGAACGCCGCGGCGAATCGGTTCGCGTTCGGCATATTCTTTTTCCCATTACAATGTCGCCGGCAAACGATGATTCAACAATTGCGCTTTTAAATCGCATTCGGCAGCGGGCATTGAACGGCGAAAACTTTGGAACACTGGCGCGAAAATATTCTGAAGATAATGAAACAAAAGATATCGGCGGCGATCTCGGCAAATTAACGCTTGAACAGCTGGAACCGGCGTATGCGGATTTTGTGAAGAATGCCAAGAGCGGCGATATCAGCGAACCGCGCCGCTTGCCGGTGAGAAATTCATACGGATACCATATTATTTATGTTCGCTCCATTACTCCCGAACATACGGTAAATTTAGATGAAGATTATAAGCGTTTGGAACAGCTTGCGTTACAGATTAAAACAGGGGAAAATTACCAAAAATGGATTGAAGAATTACGGAAAACTATTTATTGGGAAAAGAAAATATAACGGAAAAATTTTCCGTTGGTGAAATAAGAAAAAAATGCTATATTTCACCACTAATTTTATCATATTTGTCTCATTTTTAAGGAATACAATGGCACAGCATAAATCTGCAATTAAAAGAATTCGTTCAACACAACGCCGAAAAGTGCGCAACACAGCACAAAAATCTACAATGAAAACACTGGTAAAAAATGTTCGCGGAGAGAAAGATAAAGCAAAAGCAGAAGCCGCGTTAAAACAGGCGGTCTCCATGTTGGATAAGCTTGCGGGAAAACGTCTTATCCATCCGAACAAGGCGTCAAATCAAAAAGCAAAGCTGACGAAGTACGTTAATAAATTGCAGAAATAATTTTTCCCGTTTAGAAAATAAAAAATCCTCTTACAAGTGTAAGAGGATTTTTTATTGTACCGAAAAATATTTTCTTCTTTTACGCTAATCCTTCTTTTTCCAATTGTTTTTGTTGAAGCTCTGCTACTCGTTGTTGATACTTATTGACATTTTCCGGCTGCGTGAGCATTAAAATTTCGTATGCCTGAATTGCCGCGTTAAATTCTCCCTGCGAGGCATAAATTTCCGCGAGCGTTGGCGTAACCATATCGGTTTCGTAGGCTTTGGCTTCTTCTTCGGGCTTCGGAGGCTGAGGTGATTCGTACTGTTCTTGAGGTTTTATCCGCTCTGCATTTTGTAATTTTTCGGCAAGTTCATCAAAATTTGTTTTCGGTTCTTCCGAAATTTCCGGCAGCGGCTGAGCGAACGGAGATGCCGGTTCTTCTTCTGCCGACGGTTCACTGTGCAGTTCCTGAATTTCTTCATGAACAATTTCATTTGCTGCGTGTGCTGTTGCTGAAGAAGCTGAAGCGGTTTCATGCGTTGCCGAGGGGAGGCGGTTGTTTAAATAATCATCCAATGTATATTTTGCGCCGTTTGTTACTTCATCAATATGCCGGGCAAAATAATCATCAAACGAGCCGATTGATTCTGCCGGTGAAGAGGAACCAGTGGTGTATTGTTTTTCCGCCGGAGTTGGTGCGGCAGAAGGTTCAACAGGCGTAAGAATCGGTTCAGACAATGTTTCCGGTCCTAACACGGGAGCGTGTTCTTCTATCATCGGCTCTGTAATTTCCGGTTCGTCTGCTTCGTCAATAACAGGTAATTCTTCTTTTGAAAAATGAGTTGTCTCTAAGGGAACTTCCGGCTCCGATGCAGGTTCTTCTTCAACAGTTTGCTCTTCTTCGGAGACTATGTCAAACAATGAGGGCAGCGGTTCATCTGCCGGCGGAGATTGAGCAGCGGATGTTTCTGTTAACTCCGCATCGGAAAGAGCCGGTTCAGCCGAAGATTGTTCTTCTGCGGCAACAGAAATATTTTCCTGCGGCGTAAAATATGTTTCATCATTTACGCGGGTGGAAAGATCGGGACCGGCGGGAAGTTCTTTAAGGAATTTCTGAATTGTTTGATTAAACGGACT
The DNA here is from genome assembly GCA_019455105.1 of Bacteroidota bacterium. Lineage (GTDB taxonomy): Bacteria > Bacteroidota > Ignavibacteria > UBA10030 > UBA8401 > JACFMZ01. The sequence continues at coordinate 14,993 of JACFMZ010000032.1, forward strand.
TAATTCAAGTGCGCGTTCAAGACAGATTTTTGCCTGCGAGTATTCATGAAAGTGCAGATAGGTTTTTCCGAGAACCAAATGCCCCGCATAATAATCCGGAAATAATTTGATTCCTTCTTCACAAAGTTTCTGCGCTTCATTGGCTTTATTAACGCCGATATATAAATCCGCCAACCGTGCAAAAAGCGGAGAGTTCGGATTTTCCGCCATTTTGGTCGTAATAAATTCTATATCAAATTCAGCAAAGTCCATTTCGTAAATTTTTTTGTTAATGATTTCTTGCATAAAATACTTTAGATTATGCTGAATTGCAAGAATTGAACGAAGAAAGTCATCTGCTGCAAAATTATATGAAAGTATATAACGTTAGCCTTTTTGAAATACTATGAGCTGGATTTTTGGCATACTATATTCCGATGATTCTCAAGCACAGTTTCGGGATTTCACACCTCTTCACGGAAGCTCGCTCAAGGTATTCCAAAAAGAGAATGAGTATTACCTTGCCATCGGCGGAAATCCTCAAACATGTCACTTTGATGATGTATGCACGGATGGTGTTTTCTTTGCCGGTGTTGGCACGCTTCTCAAGAGAAAAAACGGAGCGACGGAAATATGCCCAACTCAAACATGGAAAGCGCTTGCAAATAATCCTTCGCTGTATTCTTCACTCGAAGGGCATTTTGTTTTGCTGACATATACCAATGGAAGTGTAACCATTCGTACCGATCGAATCGGTTTGCGAACTATTTTCTGGGCTTACCATAACGATTCAGTTGTGATCAGTACGCGTCTTGATTGGATTACCCGTTATTGCGGCGGATGTTCAATTGATTACGGCGTTGTCGGCTCCCGCTGGATTTTAGCAAATCAATTTTCTTATAAATCATTAGTTCACAACATTCATCGACTTGGACCAAATGGAGAGCTGGTCTATAAGAATAAGAACATCGCCTGCACGCAACATTCTTTCGAGCCCGATGCTTGCGGTGAATATTCTATTGATGATATAATTTCATTGATCAAAGAATATGCAATTCCTTCTCAACAAAATGAAAGAAGGTTGACATTAGGATTATCAGGCGGATTAGATTCCCGCCTGTTATTGTCTTGTTATTTGAATTCGAAGTTCCAGAATTTTCAGACGCATACTTTTGGAAATATCGAACATCCTGACGCGGCAATTCCGAAAGCGATGGGCGAGCGGGAAAAATTTTTATACTACTTTTACAATAAGCCAATTCCCGAAGCAAGCGAAATTATTCCGGAATTGAACGGATATCTGGCGCAAACAAATCTTGTTGAATCCGCCGCGACATTTCTTCGACTGCGTAATTATCGCGATCTGGAATCTCAAAATATTTTGATGATAGACGGCGGTTTCGGTGAAATTGCACGGCGGCAATATTTAAACAGAATTGCATACCGCGGCGCTTCCATTATTCGCGAAAAAAATATTGAGGCGGTTCTTTCGCATCTGAAAGTTAATCGTGCGTCAATATTTTCCCACGAACTGACCACACAAATGGAAAACGGTTCGAGAGAAGAGATTAATTTCATGCTACACTCTATGCCGGATGTTGATAAAATCGGCTTGGAAAACTACATGGATTTATGGGCAATACGCAGCCGATTTCCAAACTTTGGCAGCGACGAGCAAGCCCGGCTTGATTCTTTCATCTTGAATTATATGCCGTTTGCACAGCCGCAGTTTCTCAATATGGTTTTTTTCGATTCCACTTCGCTTGAAGAAAAACGGAAAACTTTTTAAACAGATCATTCATACCTTGGCTCCATCGTTAACTCAGTATCCGTTAGTAAAAGAAAACACGACATACCCGTTTTATTGCTCAACAAAAGCGGCCTGGCTTTTAACAAAAATTAAATCTAAAACCGGCAAAGTTTATTGTGATGATGAGCTCAAGATATTTCTGCAGTTAATGAAGGAATTTGTTTTTGATTTGCTCTATTCCAAATTCGTAGCGGAAAATCCGATGTATGATTACGGTGTAATTAAAAACGCCGTGGAATCTTATTACGCAGGAAATTTGCTTCAAGCGCATACAATAAATTGGTGGTTAACGTTCGAGTTGTGGCGGCAAAATATTGAAGGGAAATAAAAAAGCCGATCGAAGAGACGACCGGCTTTTTTACGGTTCGTCGTAATTTTCTTATGCGGCAATCGGCGCCATGTGTAATTTTGCTTTTGCTGTTTTAATGCGCCGCGCTTCTAATGCCTGCTGAATAGACATCCACGCCACAAATCCGTAGCCCAAGGTAAACAACAATTGAAATGGAATTGCCGCAAGCTCCAGATAATACAACGAGGCAAGAGCGCCGAATCCGCAATAGAGTGCAAGGGCAATTTCAATAATAACCGTCCAGCTGAACTTTACCGGCACATAAATTTTATCTGCCCATGAACTCGACTTTTCTTTAATGCCATATTTCGGCGTGCGGATAAATTCGCTTTTTCGTTTGAATAATCCTTCCAGCACGGCTTTACTGTTGTTCACCGCAAAGCCCATGCTTCCCGCCATAAAGAGAGGAAAGAGAAAAATTCTTCTCTGCCAATCGGGATAAATATCTTTCTGCGAGTAGAGATAGAAAAGGAATGATCCGAAAAAGGCGAGAACAAAAATAGACATAAAATTGAAATATGCATCATAGCCTCCTTCATGTTTAATGAAAGTGAGCGGTACGTTCAAAATACTTGCCAGCACAATAAACGGAAAGACGATATTGCATGTTAAATGAAATGTGCTGTGCACTTTCACCCGGAAAGGAATTTTGGCTTTCCATACTTCGGGAAGCATTTTGCGCGCTGTTTCAATTGCCCCTTTCGTCCAGCGAAATTGCTGCGACTTTAAAGCGTTGATTTCTGCGGGCAGTTCTGCCGGAGAAGTAACATCGCGTAAAAATTTAAATTTCCAGCCGCGAAGCTGCGCGCGGTAACTAAGATCGAGATCTTCCGTTAACGTATCGCTTTGCCAGTTGCCGGCATCTTCAATGCAGGTTTTTCGCCAGATTCCGCCGGTGCCGTTAAAATTAATAAAGTAGCCCGCTTTGTTGCGGATGTTTTGTTCAATAACAAAATGTCCGTCGAGCGCCATTGCCTGCGTGCGGGTCATCAGCGAATATTCTCCGTTTAAATGTTCCCAGCGTGTCTGCACCATCCCGATTTTTTCATCGTTAAAGAAATAGGGAATTGTTTTTTGTAAAAAATCGGGCTGCGGAACAAAATCCGCATCAAAGATAGCGACGAAATCTCCCTTTGCCGAACGCAAGCCCTCTTTCAACGCGCCGGCTTTAAATCCGCTGCGGTTTAGTCTTCGCACATGCAGAATGTTGTATCCCTTTTCCCGCATTTCGTTCACAATGCTTTTTACAAGATCAACCGTCTCATCGGTAGAATCATCCAGCACCTGAATTTCCAATTTGTCTTTCGGATATTTAATTGCGCACGAAGCTTCAATCAGTCGCCGTACGACATACATTTCGTTATACAGCGGAAGCTGAATTGTTACCATCGGCGTTTCGTGCAGTGATACGTGCAGCTCGTCCGAATCGCGGTGTTTGAAGTAATGATAGACCATCACAAACGCGTGAATACCGTAAAAGAAAAGCACGCTCAGCGAGAAGATATAGGCAAGAAGTATAAAGTGTTCCATGGCAGTGTTAAGAGAATTTTATGTAGAGTTATTTTTTTAATTTTTTATTACCAGCCGGAGACTGTTTCAATAAGAATGTCTTCGGCAATTTTATTGACCGCTTCGTCAATGGCATTGGTGCGCGGCTCGGAGCTTTGCGCGTATTCCCCCCATTGCGAAAAACTTTTTTCCCACAGCTTTTTTCTGAATTTCATATCGGTAAACGTTGCGCGAACTGTAATGGTAACACGTCTGGTGGTTACCTGCTCGCCCGGCGCAATAACCGACGGCGCATCACTAACGCTGACAATTGTTCCTTCAAGAATACAATCCGACGACGTGCGGTCGGCAATTTCCAGCGTATTGTCATTGATAATCAAATCCGTAACTTTTTGCGTTAGATTTTCACGCAGGTTCGGTTCGCCGAATCCGCTGACATCTTCAAACAACGGAACAGCAACAGTTTTTAAATGCGGCGGAACGGATGATCCGGTGAAGGAATAGCAGCCGCCGATTAATACGGCAGAAAGAATGATGAACAGAGCAAAAAGAGCTCTGCCGATTATTATGTTCTTATGTGCCGGAAAAATTTTCATTCATTCAATAATTTTTTGAAGATGGCGTTACGATAAATTGTATTCTTTAATTTTTCTGTACAGCGTCCGTTCGCTGATTTTTAATTCATTCGCCGCCAGCCGCCGGTTGCCGTGATATTTTTTCAGAGAGTTTTCAATCATTCGGCGCTCCATCTCTCCAATGGATAATGTTTCGGGAACGCTGCTGCCGATGTTTTTCACGCTCACTCCCGGCTGCAGCATTACCGGTTGATGGTCTGAAAGCGGATGACCTTCTCCCGATATTGACGCAATCATATTTTTCAATTCTAAAATATCCGCTTTCATATCTATCAGCGCGCGGAGAATAAGCTGGCGTTCATCAAAATCATTATGTTTCTGCAGCAGAGCAGGCAGCATGCGTTGAGCGCCGGAATGTTCGGTGTGCAGATATCGGCGTACATCATCCACTTCAATTTTTTTTCCGCGTTCAATCACCAGCATGCTTTCCACAACATTTCTCAACTCGCGCACATTTCCCTGCCAGTAATAATTCTGCAGCTCGGTCATTGCTTCAGGCGTAATACCGTTGAATGGAATATTGTTTCGTTCGCTGAATTCGGCGACGAACTTTTCGAACAGCTCCGGAATATCTTCCCGGCGGTCCCGTAAGGGAGGAATGCGAATGTTCACGGAGCGCAGGCGGTAGTAAAGATCCTGGCGAAAATTGCCGTTGCGGACTTCCTGTTCTAAATCTTTATTGGTGGCGGCAATAACGCGCACATCTACTTTGCGGGCAACGGAAGAACCGACGCGCAGGAATTCTCCGTTTTCCAGAATGCGTAAAAATTTTACCTGCGTTGCCGGCGGAAGCTCGCCGATTTCATCTAAAAATATTGTGCCGCCGTCGGCAAGTTCAAAATACCCTTTTCGTTCGCCGACTGCGCCGGTGAACGATCCTTTTTCATGTCCGAATAATTCCGACTCGATAATTCCTTCGGGAATGGCGCCGCAGTTCACCGTTACCATCTCTTTTTTAGAACGATTGCCGGCGTTGTGAATTGCCTGTGCTACAATTTCTTTTCCGACTCCGCTTTCGCCGGTAATCAACACCGTAATATCGGTCGGCGCAACGTGTTGAACAATTTGCACAACTTCCTGTATTTCCAGCGAACTGCCGATAATGCCGTATTTTTTTTGAAATTGTTTTCGGTCGAGTGGTTCCATTGTTCTGCTTAACGTTTTACAAAAAACGCGTCGATATTAAATTTTGTTTTTAATTCGGTCACGTAATTTCTGGCGGATTGTTCGGTTTCAAATCCTTCAAAGGCAACGGCGAACATTTGTTTTCCGCCGCTCATTTTTGTGAACACAATTGCCTGCCTGCCGACGGTATTACCGGTTTTCGATGCCTGCTGCTTTGCTGCCGCTTCCGTTGAGAAAACACCGACCTGCACAACATACGGCGAAGAGGAAACCGGTTCCGGTTCTGTAGAAACTGTTTCTTGTTTCACTTCCGGCTGAACGACAGGCGCTTCAGTTTTCGTTGGCTCTTCTTTTATCTGCGGTTTTACTTCAACCGGAGAAGAAACTGCGGAAATATCCCGCTTGATATAAATTGAGTTGGGATATTGCTGCTGAAGCTGCGCCATTTTTGTTTCGGCAGTTTTATATAACCCGACTGAGTAATAGTATTGATAGACACGATATAATGCGGCATCTGCCCAAACCGACTGCGGAAACTGATCGACAAGCTGCTGATATTTTTGCGCCGCCGAAGCGCCGTCGCGGGTAGTGAAGGCATCAATATATTTTACGCCGGCATCGTTCGGAAATTCTCTTTCGAGCGAAGGAAGCTCATTCCGCACTTCGTCAGTTTTTCCGCTGTATACTTTTTCTAATCTGGCGCGGACATCTTCTTCTTTCATCTGTGCCGAAAGAATTGAAACAAAGAATACCATAAATATTAATGAAAGCTTTTTCTTCATGCGTTTTCTCCTGCGGTCAACGTGCCGATTAATGTATGCGCGGTGGCGCGTTCTATTGTTACCGTGCGATATTCTCCGATAAGCGCATTGCCTCGCGGAAAGACAACCTTCTTGTTCGTATCGGTTCTCCCCATTAAATCATCAGATGAACGGGAGCTGTCGTTTTCCACAAGAATTTTTACCGTTTTGCCGATCATGGATTGGTTAATCTCATTGGAAATTGCTTCCTGCAGCAAAACAATTTCATTCAGCCGTCTTCCTTTTTCTTTATCATCAACATCATCATTCATATTCCATGCTTTAGTGTTTTCGCGCGGAGAATATTTGAACATATAAGCGCCGTCGTACCGCACTTCCTTCATCACTTCAAGCGTCATTTGATGATCTTCAACCGTTTCTGTCGGGAATCCGGAGATAATATCGGTAGAAAAGGCAACCTCCGGCATCGCGAGCCGGATTTTTTTCATTAAGTTGAGATAATGATCAATAGTGTACGTGCGGTTCATTAATTTCAAAATTCTATCCGAACCGGATTGAACAGGCAGATGAATATATTTGCAGATGTTGTCGTTCTTCGCCATTACTTCAATCAGCTTATCGGACATATCCTGCGGGTGCGACGTGGTGTACCGAATTCTCATTGTGCGGTCCACCGAAGCAACTTCCTGAAGTAGGTCGGTAAAATCATAATTGCTGTCTTTGTACGAATTTACATTCTGTCCCAACAGCGTTACTTCTTTTACTCCTTGTTCGGATAATTTCCGCACTTCTTCCACGACGCTGGTTAAGGTGCGGCTCCGTTCTCTTCCGCGGGTAAACGGCACTACGCAAAAGGTGCAGAACTTATCGCAGCCACGCATTACGGAAAGCCATGCTGTAATCCCTTCGGTGCGCAGAGGAGTAATATCGTCGTAGCTTTCAACGCGCGAAAGTTTTACGGCAATGCCCCGCTGACCGGCGTACGCATCTTCCACAAGCTTCGGCAGTTTTCGATATTCATCGGGACCGACAACAATATCAACGACATTATTTTTTTCAATCAGCTCTGTTCGTAAACGTTCCGCCATGCAGCCCAAAACACCGATTAACACTTCGGGATTATTTTGTTTGTAGGCGCGAAGTTCAGTCAGCCGCTGATGAACACGCTTTTCCGCATTATCACGTACGCTGCAAGTGTTTACTAAAATAAGGTCGGCAGTTTCGGGAGAGTTAATCGGGGCGTATCCCTCGTTTCCTAAAATTCCGAGCACAACTTCGCTGTCGGCAACATTCATCTGACAGCCGTAGGTTTCGATGTATATCTTTTTATCAGTAACTACCATAATTGTGGTTTAAATATAACCCTATCCTGACATTTGGACAATAGAAAGAGCTTCCATTAATGAAAATTAATTGTAAAAATGAGCGAAAAATTAAAAATTATTTAGAATTACAAATATTGCCGAATTGTCAGCGGAAAGGTTGAATTGTAAGACAGTTTTATCTACTATTGAAAGAAAAAGAAAAAAATGCAGAATCGTTACGTCGGCGATATTGGTGATTTTGGCAAATACTTGCTGTTGAAAGCTTTTTCAAACGGAAAGTTGAAGCTTGGCGTTAATTGGTATTTAACGGCGGATGAGCATCATAATTCAGACGGAAAATTTATTGAATATCTGCTTCTGCCGAAACCGAATGAATATTCATCGGCAGACGATCGTTTATACAAGCAGCTGTATGAAATTGTTTTTAAAAGAAGAAAAAGAAATGTCAAAGAAATTGAAAAGAACAACGTTCTAAAAAAAGAGGTTCAATTCTTTTCCGAAGAGCTGCAGAGCAAAAACCGTAAAGAATGGTTTACGAAAAGTATCGGCGTTTTAAAGCATGCTGATATTATTTTCTGCGATCCTGATAACGGAATAGAAGTACAAAGCTGCTCCATTGAAAAGCCGGAGTCGGTAAAATATCTCTACCTTCAGGAAATGAAAAAATATTACGAACTCGGAAAAAGTCTCATCATCTATCAGCATGGAATTCGAAAGAAGAAAAATATTCAGTTTCTTGAACGAAAAGCACAATTAGTAAAATATTTAAACATTTCTTCGGAGAATGTTCGTGCAGTGTACTCAAAGCGCCGATTTTATTTTATTCTTATGCAAAAAAATCACAAACAAAAAATGCTTGCTGTGTTGCAACAGATAAAACGTCACTCATTTTTTCAATTTTTTTAACTGCTTATCAGGCGAACTTTTCTTACATTGATATACACTAATGCAAGAAAGGCTTCACAAAAATCTTCAAACAGATGCTACTGTAATTACTCCTAAAAAGATATCTTATATTGTTATTCCATAAGGAAACAACATTATGAACCCGCAAAACTTTATTTCCGAAGTTCGAACAAAAGCAAAGCAATTAAAAAAATCAATCGTTCTTCCTGATGCGGCAGACCCGCGCACAATTAAAGCGGCGCGAATTATTGCCGATGAACTGATTGCCGTTCCGATTCTTATCGGCAATGAAACGGAAATCCGCCGGCTGGCAGAAAAAGAAAATACAAATTTACAGGGAGTGCGGATTCTTGATCCCGAAAAATCTGAAATGCTGTCGGATTTTTCACACCGGTATTTTAATCTTCGCAAATCAAAAGGGATTCAGTTTACCGAAGCGCAGGAAATTATGAAGAAGCCCCTTTTCTTCGGCGCCATGATGGTGAAAGAAGGAATGGCGGACGGAAGCGTTGCCGGTTCGCTTTCTACCACCGGCGATGTGCTTCGCGCGGGATTGCAAATTATCGGAACAAAGCCGGGAATCTCTGTGGTCTCAAGTTTCTTTGCAATGATTTTTCCGACGAAATTATTTTCGTTTGCCGATTGTGCCGTTGTTCCCGATCCGACCGCCGAACAGCTTGCTGATATTGCTTTAACAACTGCGGAAAATCATAAAGCTATAACGGGCGAAGAACCGCGCGTTGCTCTGTTATCATTTTCCACAAAAGGAAGCGCATCACATCCTCATGTAGAAAAAGTGCAGAAAGCCGCCGTACTTGCTAAACAAAAAAATCCGTCGCTGCTGCTGGACGGCGAACTTCAGCTTGATGCGGCAATTATTCCTTCGGTTGGAAAATCAAAAGCACCCGGAAGCCCCGTTGCCGGAAGCGCGAATGTTCTTGTTTTCCCGGATCTGGATGCCGGAAATATCGGCTACAAACTTGCTCAGCGTCTCGGCGGAGCAGAAGCTGTCGGTCCGATTGTGCAGGGATTATTACGCCCCGCGTTTGATCTTTCCCGCGGCTGCAGCGTTGATGATATTGTAAATACAACAGCAATCAATGCGGTAATAGGAGCGGTGTAACATTCGTCTTTAAAAATTTTTTTCTGTAACGAAAAATCATAACCGATTAATTACAAAGATGCAGACAGCCGAGTACTGGATAGAAAAACTTCAATTACAAAAACATCCTGAAGGAGGATGGTTTAGAGAAATTTACCGCGATGACGGGATAATTTTTCGGGACGGATTACCGTCACGATATATGGGAAGCAGAGTTTATTCCACGGCAATTTATTATTTGTTACAAAGCGGAGAATGTTCCGTGTTTCATCGACTGCAATCCGACGAGCAGTGGTTTCATCTTGAAGGAAGCCGGCTGGCAGTTCACACTCTTTCTTCTTCAGGCAAATATCAAAAGCTTCTGCTGGGGAAAAATTTAACGTCCGGGGAACAGCCCTTTGCTGTTGTTCACCGCGGAATATGGTTCGGCGCTTCGGTGGAAGCTGACCATTCATTTACGCTTGCCGCCTGTGTGGTAGCGCCTGGATTTGATTTTGAAGATTTTGAATCTGCGCGGCGGGATGAATTGATTAAAACTTTTCCTCAGCATAAAGAAATTATTGAAAAGCTCACTCAATAATTTTCTGTATTGATGAAGAGTTTGATTAAGAGAGTTCCTTGTCAAGAATAACCAATCTTGACAAGGAATTTTTTTTTGCTTATTTCAATCGGCTGGTTTCTAAAAATTTTTGAAATTGTTTTCGCTCCATAATCACTCCGCTGTGCGTTAAATCGGAGTGAATAAAGATAATGCGGTTTTTTAAAAGATCGCTTGTTGAAATATCCTGTTCATTGTTTAGCAGATACGGGATTCCCCAGCCTTCCAAATCAGCCATCAGTAATTCCGATTCCTCTTTTGTTCCGCCGCTGTCGGTATAAATGTTAATGAACCGTCCTTTGTAATGATCAATCCAATACGCAAATTTTTCTGTCTGTCCGTACAGCGCATCAAATAAAATAACATCGGAAATATTTTTTGTTACTCCTCCGCGCATTAAGCAAAACGCCATCGGGCGGTATGAACCGCTGTGCCCGACCAGAACAATATTGCCGATTGCCGTCGAGGTGATTTTTTTCTTTTCTTTAAGGAATCGTAAGACATCATTCAATAAATTTTTCAAGCCGTCCTTATCTTCTAATTTTCCGCCGAATGAATCGGGCGCATCTTTTGCTCCTTCGGGAAAAACAAATACAGCATTCTTTTTGGCATCGGTAAACTGTTCAATCAACTGAAACTGCGCGCTTGCTTTATCAATATTGTTACCGTGACCGTGAAGGTAGAAAACAATATCAGTAGTTTTTGCCGGCGTAAAATGTTTCGGAATAAAAATTGCCACACTGCTGTCGCGGTAATGTTCTTCAGCGGAGTAGGTGCGGTCGCGGTAGATTCTTCCGTTTGCCCGCATCGGATGAGGAAACGGCGCAAAGGCAGAACGGTAAATAAACAGCTCTCCGAGAGGCGCATACCGTTCTTCCATAGTTTGCGCAGCCAGAAAGGCAACGGATGAAAAAAAGAGGATTAAGAATGTCTTCATAGAATGCTCCTTTAATTATGCAATAATGTATAAAAAATATTTTTGAAAGAAAGATGAATTTTTAAATTTTTCTGTGCTTTCTTTTCATCCTTTCCTGAGATACTTTTTTGATTTTGCTCTCCTTCTGGTTATATTTTTGCTATGATAAAATATTTTTTAAGTTTTTTCTGCGTTCTTTTATCCTTTGCTGCCGCACAGGATTCTGCG
>JACFMZ010000033.1 GCA_019455105.1 Bacteroidota bacterium
ACACAGCTCACGGTTGCCAAAAAATCCGATTGATATTTTTGCACATCAACGCAAATTTCGTTCAAACAAAATCGTTTGAATATCTCTTCGTCCATCCAAAACAGCGTGAATAAAAATAGTATTGTCTTCAATGGTATAAAATATTCGGTATGGTTTAAGACGAATCTCTCTCACTTCGGTAATGCTTAGTTCGTAGAATTCCGGCGGGATATGCCCTCTGAAAGGAAGTATGTTTAATTTAGCGCATGTTTTACGAATAGCATTAAATAACTTATCTGCTCGTTCTGTAGAATCGTTTTTCAAAACATAATCGTAAATTTCATAAATATCGTCTTCGGCAACATTATCAAATATGACGTTATACTTTTTCATTTTTTAATTTTGCAATTCGTTTACCTAAACTTGCAAATGTTTCGTCCATTGTTTTATAATTTCCCCGTTTAATATTTTGTTTGCTGAAATTTATAATTTTTAACAATGCCAATGCTTCCTGCATTTTTTCGTACGAACGAATATCCTGTACAACCACCTTGGCTTCGCCGTTGTGAGTAACAATAAGAGTTTGTCGCGTTTCTGTTATATCGCGAATAAGTTCCGAAGCGTGTGCTTTAAGATAACTGATTGGTTTTACAGCAGTACTTAATTTCATAAAATCTCCTTTATTTCTATGACTACAATATAGATTTTATATTAGTCTTACGCAATAATTCAAAATTACTACTGACTTCTGACCTCTGGCTTTTTTACTCCCACTCTATCGTTGCCGGCGGCTTTGAGCTAATATCGTACACCACGCGATTTATTCCCCGCACTTCGTTAATAATTCGGTTTGAAACTTCCGCAAGAAATTCATGCGGAAGATGCGCCCAATCTGCCGTCATGCCGTCCACGCTGGTAACGGCGCGCAGGGCAAGTGTATTTTCGTACGTCCGTTCGTCTCCCATTACGCCGACAGATTTTACCGGAAGCAGCACGGCAAACGCCTGCCAGACAGAATTGTAAAGGTGCTTGTTACGTAATTCGTTAATAAAAATCTCATCTGCATTTCGCAAAATATTTAAACGCTCTTCGGTAACATCTCCCAAAATCCGGACAGCCAGCCCCGGTCCAGGAAATGGATGCCGGTCTAATAATAAATCCGGTATTCCAAGTTTTCTGCCGACAGCACGGACTTCATCCTTAAATAATTCGCGGAACGGCTCTATCAATTTTAAATTCATTTTTTCCGGAAGCCCGCCGACGTTATGATGCGATTTTATTGTCTGCGACGGACCTTTGAACGAAACAGATTCAATCACATCGGGATAGAGCGTTCCCTGTGCCAGAAATTCTGCACCGGTAACTTTTTTTGCTTCCGCTTCAAAAATATCAATAAATGTTTTTCCTATTATTTTTCTTTTTTGCTCAGGGTCAGAAATTCCTTTTAAGCGATCAAGAAATAATTTTGTGCCGTCAACAAATTGCAGCGGAATATGATATTCATCCCGAAACATTTTCACAACCTGCGTGCTTTCATTCTTCCGCATTACGCCGTTATCAATATGAATGCAGAACAGCTGTTCGCCGACGGCTTTATGAAGCAGCACCGCCGCAACGGAAGAGTCCACACCGCCGCTGAGCGCACACAAAATTTTTTTTGTTCCCGCCGTTTCGCGGATTTCAGCAACTGCCTCTTCAATAAAAGAGTCGGTTGTCCAGCTTCCTGAGCAGCCGCAAATTTCCATTACAAAATTTTGAAGAATTTTCTTTCCCTCTTTGGTGTGAACAACTTCAGGATGAAATTGTATGCCGTAAATTTTTTTCTGTCGGTTTCGTATTCCGCAGATTGCGGCATTTTCAGAATGCGCAATTTTTTCAAAATAGAGCGGCAGCGTTACGGCTTCATCGCCGTGGCTCATCCACACATCGGCGGAAGAAGAAATGTCTTTGAAAAGATCTTCCTGCGCATCAATGAACAATGCCGCCCTTCCGAATTCCCGCTTCGGCGATTTTTTTACTTCGCCGCCATGCTGAAACGTTATTAACTGCAGCCCGTAGCAGATACCAAGAATCGGAATGTTCAATGCATAAATGTTCTTATCGGAAATCGGCGCATCGGCGGCATAAACACTGGAAGGACCGCCGGAAAAAATAATTCCTTTGGGCTGCATTGAACGGATTTTTTCAAGCGGAATATTGTACGGATGAATTTCGCAATACACATGCAGTTCACGGATTCTGCGCGCTATAAGCTGCGTATATTGCGAACCAAAGTCGAGAATAAGAATTGTTTCAGTATGTTTCATTATAAAAATTAGTAGTAAAAAGAATGTTCAGATGTCGTTTGTTGTTTTAATAAACATAAGATAAAACAAGAAGTTTGACAGAGCAAGAACGATTTCCAAACAAATCTTTGCATTGTTTCACCGCAACTTTTTGATTACATTATTTCTGCAAAATGGAAAAAAAACAGGAACATATTCCCGAAGAACGGATTGCCATCAGCAATCGGCGCGCACGCCACGAATACGAAATTCTTGATGTGTACGAAGCAGGAATAGTTCTTGTCGGTTCAGAAGTAAAATCGCTTCGGCTGGGAAAGGCAAATCTTCAAGACAGCTATGCGGATTTGAAAAAAAGCGAAGTGTGGCTTCACAACATGCACATCAGCCCGTTTGAAAAAGCGAATCAATTCAATCACGCTCCGGTGCGAAATCGAAAACTTCTGCTGCATAAAAGCGAAATCAGAAAATTAATCGGTAAAACTTCTGAAAAAGGGCTTACGCTTGTTCCCTTAAAAGTTTATTTTAAAAAAGGAAAAGCCAAAGTGGAACTGGCGCTCTGCAAAGGAAAGAAGCTTCACGACCGAAGAGAAGATATTAAAAAACGAGATACCGAACGCGAGATGCGGAGAGCATTTCACAAATAATAACCTTTAACAATTACCATATAACAATAAGACTGTAATGAGCAATTTCCCGACCCTGAACGAACAAATGGATGTTATTCGGCGCGGTGTTTCCGAAATAATTCCCGAAGACGAACTCGCAAAAAAAATTGAAAAATCCATAAAGACAAAAAAACCGCTGCATATAAAACTTGGATGCGATCCCAGCCGGCCGGATCTCCATCTCGGACATTCCGTTGTACTGCGAAAGCTGCGTCAGTTTCAGGATTTAGGGCACACTGCAATTCTTATTGTCGGCGATTTTACCGGAATGATCGGCGATCCTTCGGGAAGAAGCAAAACCCGTCCTTCTCTTTCATTAGAAGAAACCCGGAAAAACGGCCAATCATATTTTGAGCAGGCAGGAAAAATTCTTTCGAATAATAATATTACCATGGTCTATAATTCCGATTGGCTCGGCAAGATGAATTTTTCGGAAGTCATAAGCTTGGCGGGAAAATATACTGTTTCGCAAATGCTCGAACGTGAAGATTTCCATCAGCGGTTTAACAACGAAGAACCGATTAGTCTGCATGAATTTCTTTATCCGCTGGCGCAGGCAATGGATTCCGTGTCGATTGAATCCGATGTTGAACTTGGCGGCACCGATCAAAAATTTAATTTATTAGTCGGAAGGACAATTCAACGAGAATACGGAAAAGAACCGCAGGTTATTCTCACCATGCCGATTCTGCCCGGAACCGACGGCGTAGAAAAAATGAGCAAGTCGCTGGATAACTACATCGGCATTAATGAATCGCCAAAAGAAATGTACGGCAAAACATTATCCATTCCCGATAAGCTGATTTACGATTATTTTCTGCTGGCAACTAATATTTCGGCAAAAGAGCTTCAAAGCATACAAGCCGATCTTGCAAACTCTTCCATTAATCCGCGGGATATTAAACGAAGACTTGCCCGTGAAATTGTTGCGCTCTATCATTCGCCGGAAGCGGGAATTGCCGCCGAAGAAGAGTTTGACAGAATTTTTATTAAAAAAGATATTCCGGAAGATATTGAAGAACTGCAGTACGGCGCTGCAGGGAGTTCTGTAAATATTTTACAGCTTTTATCCGAAACAAAATTATGCTCTTCAAAAACCGAAGCGCGGCGGATGGTTGAACAGGGCGCCGTGAGTATCAACAATGCAAAAATTGATGATTTCAAATCTGAGATTATTCTGGACGGCGAAAAAATAATTAAAGTGGGAAAACGAAAATTCTTGAAGATTCTTCCCTGCTGAAAATATTTTAAAGATTTACAAAATTTAATATTGATTTAAAAAAAGATACTTGTATATTTCACATCACCACTCATCAATATAATGACTGAGCATACTTTATGAGAAACTTTTTTTATAAAACAAAGGTACCTTAATTTTTTAACTTTATTTTAGGAGATACAACATTGTCATTCGTTCCAACCAAAATGTTCTTCACCAAGGGAGTCGGCAGACATAAAGACTACCTTCAATCCTTTGAATTAGCTCTGCGTAACGCAGGAATTGAAAAATGCAATCTTGTTTCAGTTTCCAGCATTTATCCGCCAAAATGTAAAAGAATTTCCCCTGCTGAAGGGTTTAAATTGCTTGAACCGGGTCAGGTAACGTTCTGTGTTATGGCACGCAATGCCACCAACGAACCAAACCGGCTCATTGCTTCTTCAATCGGCGTAGCTATGGCAGCTGATGATTCTCAATACGGATATTTATCCGAACACCATCCGTTCGGCGAAACAGAAGAACGAGCCGGCGAATACGCTGAAGATTTAGCCGCTACAATGCTTGCTTCGACACTTGGTATAGAATTTGACCCGAATACGGCATGGGATGAGAGAGAGAAGCATTTCAAATTAAGCGGAAAAATTCTTAAAACATTAAACGTAACGCAGTCCGCCGAAGGAGACAAAGATGGAAAGTGGACAACCGTAGTGGCGGCAGCAGTTTTATTACCTTAAAAATCCTCTTTGAGAATTTAAAAGCAAAACGGAGGTTAATACTAACCTCCGTTCTTCATTGTTAATTATAATTTTGTATTACGCTTGATTGTTTAATACGATTTTATATTTCTTGTAATATTCCATTACAGATTCAACGTAATTTGAAGTTTGCCGCCAGTCGCGGAAATACCCTGCCGCCGGTTTCTTTTCTTCCCACACAAATTTATGCAGCGAAGAATATCGTTTCGATAACAAGGAAAGTGAGTTTTTTACTGAATTCCATTCTCTTGGGTCATCATTCACATAGGATGCCATTTTTTGAGCATCGATAACTCGATTTATTCCCGCATTGTAAGCAGCAAGAGAGAATTTTATTTTATTTTCTTCAGAAATTCCCTGCTTATCAAACTGACGGTATAATTTAGCTAAGTAGTAAATGCCTCCCCGAATATTTTCACGAGGATCGTTAAAAGCCGTTTGTTTTATCCCGATTTCTTTTGCAATAATTGCCTGTGTTGCCGGCATTATTTGCATTAGTCCTGCTGCCCCTTTATAACTTTCGGCAGAATGGTCAAACTGGGATTCTTGTTTCATAACGGCAACTACAAGCCGCCAATCTATGCCATACTGAGTAGAATAATTCTTAATAGTACGGCCGTATTGATTCAAGATTGCCAATGAACGTGTATCGAGGTTTTCTTTCTGTTCATCTTGAATCAGTGCCTGTTGTCCGTTCAGTCTTGAAAAATTGTTGTCAAGACACCCAAAAATAGCCATGGGAACGGCAAACATAGCAATGATAAGAATCTTATACATTTACCCTCTCTATTTGTTTAACAATCCCCTTCTTTGTGTGAAGGGACCTATTAACGAAAAAGCCAAAATAATGTTTATACATTATTTTGGCTTGAATTAATATACAAAAATCTCTTATTTCTTCAAATTAAAAAATTCTATAAGGTTAAACAGATGACTTATTCTGCTTAAATAACGAAAAAACAACGGATGCAATTAAAATGGAAATTACAATGGTAAATGAAAGTGTAGTATTAATTTTATAGAATTCAGAAATAAGCATTTTAATGCCGACAAAAACCAGCACAATCCCGACTCCGAATTTTACGTAGTTAAAGGAAGTATGCAGTTCTTCCAAAACAAAATAAAGCGAACGTAAACCAAGAACCGCCATTAGATTGGATGATAAAATAATAAAAGGATCGGTGGTAATGGCAAAAATTGCCGGTATGGAATCCGCCGCAAAAACAACATCGGTCGTTTCAATAACTATAAGGCAGATAAAAAGTGTAGTAGCATAAATTTTTTTATCAATACGAATAAAAAAATGGTGTCCGCCGGCGTTTTGCGTTGTTACGGGAATCAATTTCTTAAAAAGGCGGACAACAATATTCTTGTCCGGGTCAATTTTCTTTTCTTCGCCAAAAACCACATGGAAACCGGTATAGATTAAAATGGCTCCGAAGAAAAGCAATATCCATTCAAATTCGTGTACAAGTTTGGCGCCGATAAGAATAAGAATTCCGCGCAGAATGATAACGCCGATTATTCCCCAGTTCAGCACCCGGCGCTGGTCTTTTAATTCAACGCCAAAGATTTTAAAAATAATTAGAAAGACGAAGAGATTATCAACGCTGAGAACTTTTTCAATGAGATATCCGGTAAAAAACTCAAGCGCCTTTTCGTGTCCTTCGGTGTAGTAAACTCCTACATTAAAAAGTAGTGAAAGCGCAATCCAAAATATACTCCAGTAAATTGCTTTTTTAAGATGCATGGATTACAATTCAAATTTCCTTATCTTGTGCAAAATAGTAAAAAGATGATAGAGAACAAATGCAAAAATCCTTAATTCCTTTTAATAAATTATCTTCTATGAAAATATTATCACTTATCGTCTTTCTCCTTTCGATATTTCTTCTTTTTTCGTGTGAAAAGAAACCGGAGATTCAATCTCAAACTCAAAAAAATGAACGCACAATGATTATTCCTTCATTTAATGGCAACAACGCTTTTGCGAATTTAAAAGTACAAACCGATTTCGGACCAAGAAACCCAAACTCCGCCGGGCATCAACAATGTTTGGATTATCTTTCATTGGAAATGAAAAAACTTTGCGATACCCTTGTGTTACAGAAATTTACCGAAAAAGGATATAACGAAACTCTTCATCTTACTAATATTTTCGGATCCTTTAACACGAAAGCAAAAAAACGTATTCTGCTAACCGCACATTGGGATACTCGTCCGCGCGCAGAGATGGATAAAAACGAATCATTACGATCGAAACCCATTCTCGGCGCAAACGACGGCGCCAGCGGCGTAGCTGTATTGTTGGAACTTGCCCGTCTTATGAAACAACAAGCACCGGAAATCGGTGTTGATATTTTATTTACGGACGGCGAAGATTACGGCGATTCTGAAAAAGATAACGGCACGCGTTTATATTTTCTCGGTGCAAAATATTTTGCCAAAACTAAACCGCAAAACTATGTTCCGGATTTTGGAATACTTTTAGATATGGTCGGCGATCGAGATTTACAAATTCCCATGGAACAGAATTCCATGAAATTTGCACCGCAGGTTGTCGATCTTGTCTGGAATACGGCGGAAGAAATAGGGGTTACGCAATTTATCCGCGTTCCCGGCGAATTAGTTGCCGATGATCATCTGGCACTTACCGAAGCCGGAATTCCGACAATTGATCTAATTGATTTCGATTATCCGTACTGGCATACAACACAGGATACGCCGGACAAATGTTCCGCAGAAAGTTTGGAAGCAGTCGGAAAAGTATTGGCAGCAATTATTTATTCTAAATTATAAAAAGGAATAACCGTTATGCCGGCAACAAAATTTTCAACGTTCGAACTTCTTCGGATAATAATTCCCGGTATGTATTGCACGACAATAATTGTCATGTTCTTTTATATTCTGAATGCCGAATTGTTCAATACAATTTCGCAAAATATTTTTTGGTTAATGTTCTTTGCTTTTTCTCTGGTTATTGGATTAACAATCTACGCCAAAGAAACACCGAAAAAACGAAAAGCTTTTCAAACTAATCTTCCCAGCTATTTTATTGCTGAACGTTCACGTAGTATTTCAAACACTCCGCTAACCGATGAAGAAGCAAAGAAAATCTATTTCTATATTCTCAATCAACATATGCCGGTAACAGTGCAGGATAAAATATTCTTTTTTGGAATGCTGTACAGCATAATGGTAAACATAAGAAGATTATCTTTTTGGTTCGGTATTATTGGAATTGCGGCAATGGTTATTCAATACGGATTTGTTGGATACATTTCTCCCAGCCTTCTTTGGTTTATTTTTATTCTATGGATTATTTATTTCTTAAATGTCCGCTACAATAAAGCCGATAGAAAAATGCAGGAAAATTATCAAGATCAGATATTTTGGCTTGAAACAAATCTTCCAATCATCGATACTCTTCTTAAACAACGGAGCGAATTTCATTCATGACTGCTGCTTCTTATATAGATATTTTCATTGCTGCCGAAAATCACGAAGAGCTGCGTGAACGACTCTCTTCTGTTCTTATTGAATTTGGATTTGAAAGCTTAATGGAAGAAGATGAAGGAATTCACAGCTATATGCTTCAAAATCAGTGGAGCGATAATAAACGATTACATCTTCTTAATACTTTAGAAACGTTTCATCTCTCACAGTGTGCAATAAAATCCGAGACAGTGATACCCGTAAAAAATTGGAATGAGGAATGGGAAAGAACAATACAGCCGGTTGCCGTTTCCGAAAAAATTATCATTACGCCTTCGTGGCATCCAATCAATGATCCTTCTAAAATCGTCATCACTATTGACCCGAAAATGACTTTTGGCACCGGTTATCACGAAACTACGCGATTAGTCCTTCGCGCAATGGAAAAAATAATTATTCCGGGAATGAAAGTTCTCGATGTCGGTACGGGAACCGGCGTTCTTGCTATTGCCGCTGTAAAATTAGGCGCTCAATCGGCACTTGGCATTGATAACGATGATTTATGCAGAGATAACGGAGACGAAAATATTGCGTTAAATAATGTTGCCGGAAGCGTAACCGTTAAAATTGAAACACTCGATTCCATAAAAGAAAATAATTTTAACCTTATTGTTGCCAATATTATTCGAAATACAATATTAGAATTATTACCGCAAATGCTGGATAAATTACAGAAAGATGGAATACTTATTCTTTCCGGCTTATTAACAAGCGACCAAGAAGAAATTGAAAATGCTCTTCGACAAAACCATTGCATAATACAAGAAACTCTTCAAGAAAACGAATGGATTGCCGTCATCAGTAAAAAACTTCCATTATGAATATTGCTTCCATTGATATCGGCACAAACACTATTCTTCTCTTAATTGCAGAAGTTGACTCTTCAGGCATAAATAATATTCTCGAAGATCAACAAGTTATCGCACGTCTCGGAAAAGGAGTCGATGCAGAACGGAATATTCTTCCGGAAACATTCCATCGGGTAAAAGATTTTCTTATGGAATACAAAAGTCTCTGCCTTCGTTATAATGTGGAAAAGATTTTAGCGGTCGGCACAAGCGCATTGCGTGATGCGCGCAATGCAAAAGAATTTTGTTCTTTTATTAAAAAGGAAACTGAGCTAAATATTGAAATTCTTTCAGGAGACGATGAAGCGCTGTGGACATTCCGCGGAAGTATTCCCTATACAACAAGTTCTTCTGAATTATTTTCTGTTGTTGATATCGGCGGTGGAAGTACGGAAATCTCCATCGGGACTTCGCAATCTATTTCATCCGCAGTAAGCATTAATATCGGAAGCGTTCGATTAACCGAACGGTTTTTCTACGAATCACCGCCGGAGGATGAAGCAATAATGGAAGCCTGGCAGTTTATTCTTGAGCAGTTACGTCAAAAAGATTTATCCATTTTAAAACAAACAACTGTTCTTGGCGTCGCCGGAACAATTACTACGCTTGCCGCTGTTGATCTCGACATTCCGGAATTTAATCGGGAAAAAATCGAAGGATATACTCTATCGGCTGACGCCGTGAGAAAAATATTTTCAGAATTAAAAAATAAATCGTACGAACAGATTCTACGCTATCCGCAGATTCCTCCCGGACGTGCCGACGTAATTCTTGCTGGAATAATGATTGTCATGGGAATTATGGAGGTTGCAGCAATTCCTTCAATCACCGTCAGCGTGAAAGGATTGCGATACGGAATTATGTTGCGAGAACTTGAAAAACGGTAGTTTCCTTCGAAAGATTTTTCTCATAATTATTTCGTCGGAGGGGGTGGGTTCCGTTCCGTCGGATCTTCATTTTCGAGTTCACGAATTTTTTGAAGACGCTTTTGAGCGCTGTTATACAGCGGGCTCTCTTCCGGAATTTTGTCAAAATAATATTCTGCAATTTCGTATTCCCCTTTCTTATAAAACTCTATACCTTTCTTAAAATTAATCGGGGCATCTTCATCAAGGTCTTCACATCCAGCAGCAACAAGAAGAATAACACACAAAAATAACTTTTTCATCTCACACTCTATTTTTTAGGTAACGCTGAAACTATTTCAATAAATATTTTTGATGCGGTTTCAATTTCTTCAACCGTAGTATTCTTTCCGAATGAAAATCGGACGGTTGATTTTGCTGTCTTTGCATCCTTCCCCATTGCCTGTAGAACATGCGAAGGCTGAATACTTCCGGAGGTACACGCAGAACCGCTTGATGCCGCAACACCGTGAAGATCTAACTGAAGCAGCAGTGTTTCCGATTCAATATCGTAGATCGAATGATCCAATGACACACTTAAGATTGAAGGAAGCGATAACTCCGCACCGCCGTTAATTTGCAGCCCTTCAATTTGGGACTGTAACATCGCCGTCATCATTGTTTTGCATTTTTTCAAATGCTTTTGAAGTTCCGGCATAACATCAACGGATTTTTTAACTGCCAAAGCAAAACCGGCAAGCGAGGGAATATTTTCCGTTCCGGCGCGATGGTTTCGTTCCTGCGCCCCTCCGTGAATCAGCGAATCAATCTCCACTCCGTTACGAATATACAGCGCCCCGATTCCTTTCGGTCCGTAAATTTTATGAGAAGAAAAAACAGCAAAATCGATTCCTAATTGTTTTACGTCAACAGGTATTTTTCCGAATGTTTGTACGGTATCCGTATGAAAAAGAATATTTTTGCTTTTACACAATGCAGAAATTTCTTCAATCGGCTGCAGTGTGCCGACTTCATTATTTCCGTGCATAACAGAAACAATTGCCGTATCAGAACGAAGCAGGTTCTCCACCTCGTTCAAATGAACTCTTCCCGCCGTATCAACGGGAATTTGGGAAATTACAAAACCGCATTCAGAAAGATATTCAGCGCATTCAAGCACCGCATGATGTTCTACGGAAGAAATGAGAATATGATTTTTTCCGGAATTTCTTCGCCGTGCAAGTGCCGCCCCGATTAACGCATGATTATCCGCCTCCGTTCCGCCGCTGGTAAAAACAATTTCGCCCGGTTCAGCATTTATAGAGCGGGCAATCAGTTCACGGCTCTCTTCAAGAATAACCTTTGATGTTCTTCCGAACGAATGAACAGACGATGCATTGCCGAACGATTCTTTTGAATGCAGCAGCAGCACATCTAATACCTCTGCATTAATAGGCGTTGTGGCGGCATAATCAAGGTAAATTCTTTCCAAGGGAGGCATAGGAAAATATATCTAAAAAAAATGATAAGCAAAAATAAAAAAGGGATGAAAATTCATCCCTTTGATCCTGCTAACAATGCCGTAATCTTAGTTTTTAAATCTCTTCCGCTGAATATCTTTCGCCATATTTCGTATATCCCGTGCAAAATTTCTTTCAAACACAAAATACTGAGCAAGCTGTTTTTTGCTTAAAACCTCTTTAAGACTTTCAAGATATGTTCTGCGGGCATCTCTCATTCTGCTATCAATCTCGCCCAGCGCGGCAAATGTTTTATCAAATTCTTCGTTTGAACTGTTGGCGTTAATCTGCTCTTCCAGTTTATCCACCAAATCGGATCGATCATTTTCAATCGCTTTCATGGTTTCGCGGTGCTTATTATACCGGGCAATAAGTTTAACGGATTGATCTTCGGAAAGCCCGAGTGCTTCAATCATTTTTACTTTTTTTAATTCTTCAATTTTTTCAAATGGGCCATGCTCGCTCTGATTTCGGCCTCTCATTTGAGCTTGAGAAAAAGTAACCGTAACGACTAGAAGAAAAGAAATAAATATTGTTTTCATAATTATACCATTAATAATTATTTATCGGCTGCAATGTATTAATAATTTGTTGAACGTCGGTATCGTCCATTTCCTGCAGCATCGGTTCTACATCCGCTGCGTCAAATGAGCGATTATCCGAAACCGAAAGCTGGGCATCAGCAAAGTATTGGTGAGAAATATACGAATCAATATTTCCCGGCGATAAAATATCAATCAAGTGTTCAATAATTTTATTATCGCTGGAAACGGCTTCCGGTGTTGCAACAGAAGCTAAAACATCAATATCCTGTTCCTGTGCATTCTTAACGGCCTGATATATTCCCTCATCAACAGAAACAGGCTGAAACATGAAATAGAAAACGGCAATAAGCGCAACCACTGCCGCCGTTCCTGCCGGAACAAATAATTTTTCAAACCACGACGGGATGAACAGTTTCTGACGATTTCCTTCATCGATTCTTATTCGAATGTTCGGCAGCAAAGTTGAAAAATAATGAGACGGAATTTCAGGATCATCCGCGGCGTTCATGGAAGAGAACGCTAGTTTTATCGATTCATATTCCGCACGCAATGATTTTGACGAACGAAGAGCCTCCTCAATAAGTTCTCTCTGTTCGGAAGAAAGCGTTCCTTCGGCGTAATCAATTAACAGCTGATGATAATCAATGTGTTTCACGTTTTAAATACTCTCCAATCTTTCTCACGGCATGAAAATAATTTGCTTTTAAACCGCCGACGCTTGTTTTTAATATTGCCGCAATTTCTTCGTACGGTAGTTCTTCATAGTAACGAAGTAAAAAAACTTTTTTCTGTTTTTCCGGAAGTCGTTCTATTGCCCGCTCTATGGCTTTATGTTGTTCCTCTTTTTCCAACTGCTGAAGCGGCGTATCGTCATGAGAGGCAAACTGATGAACTTCTTCATCTAACGAAAATGTTTTTCTAATTTTTCGTCGGCGTAATTCATTTAAAGAAACATTAACGGCAATCCGGTAAATCCATGTATAAAAACTTGATTCGCCTTTAAATGATTTCAGCGAGTGATAGGCGCGAAGAAAAACATTTTGCACAACATCATCGGCATCGTCGTGATCGTTTATTAAACGTCTCACAATCCAATAAATTTTCTCCTGATAACGCAAGACAAGCTGATTAAACGCCTGTTCGTTTCCGGATTTAAATTCTTCAATAAGCTGAAGTTCGTCTGGCTGTTGCATTCTTTCTCATCCGGTAACTTTTCGACACAAAAATCGCCTGTAAAGTTTAATTTATTCCCAAATATTATAGCGTACATTGAGGAGAAAATCATATTTTCCGCTGTAATCGGCGCCTAACAGAGCATTTTGGCTGGAATAATTATTTTTGAAAAAGTGAAATTCAAAGACAATATCACGCAGCGGCTCATACGTTCCTTCAATGCCGAATGATTGTAATTTTGTATTTGGTCCGTATAAAAATGGACGGGGTGAATTGTTAGTTGTGTATTGATAGAGCGTTGAATCCTTACCTCCTTTTACAACATTCTGAAACTTTAAACCGAATTTCAGATTATAGAGCGGCTGGAAATAATAACCGGCAGAAAATAATTCCGCGTTCTGCCCTATCCAATGTCCCAAATCAATAGAATGCGATTGATAGGTATCTTCCGAAAAGCGATGATTATACACCCAAGGATTAATTCGTGTGTATTCAATGTTAAGACGTGTGTTCTCAATTCCCAAATCGTACATATTTGTGCCGACAGTAAAACCAAGCTGATTTCGTGTTTTTGCCGGAGTAAAAATATCGGCTGCCGCCAGTTCATCAATAAAAGTAGAAAAGTACCAATTATATTTTGGAATGATGTTCAAATCTACACTCGCAAATATTTGCGAATTATCGGAATCCATTCCCCACCACTCTCCGGCTTTGAAAAACATAACCGGAATTAAATATAACAGTTCGGGATTTCTTCCGCCGTACACTTCCGATTCTCCAACGGCAATATCCACACCGTAGAACGGTGTCATCTCCAGCATGTGGGAAGCAATATATTTTTGCCGGTAAATCGGATGATATCCTAAAGAGCCGCCGAGTGTTGCATTCTGCAGCGACCTTGCAGAATCAACAATTCCGGAATAGAGCCATCCGTGAATATAGGTGAAAGTAAAATCTTTGCTTAATTGTGCTTGTAATTTTATCTGCGGAAACGACGGCGCTTTTGTTGAAAGAATTAAATTTCCGTTTTCACCGTTCCCCCAAACATTGTGCAGCTTTTCTACCGAAAGTGTAAATATTGAATATTCATACGTTAACTGAACATCGGCGGGCGAATATTCTATAAAATTTTTCTGCCTTCGAAATACCGGTTGTGCCGGATCGGAAGTTAAAGTTCTGGCACCGTCTAAATACGTCCCTTCATCATGATTATCATGAAAATCAAAATCAAAACCGACTGAAGTTCCGACATTACCGTAAAAGTGAATGCCGTTTTTTCTGTACCGAACATACCGCCCGTCTGCATATTGGCGATAGCCTAACAACCCTTCAAAGTCCAACAGTATTGAAGTCGGTTCGCTGTGATATTCATAAACATGAAACCGTTCTTCTAATAATAAATCATAATTTAAATGTTTCAATTCCTGAAAAAATTCTTCCTTATAATAGACCAATTCATCCCGTTCAACGCTGGTCAGTTTATTAAACGAGCTGTCAATTTGCATAATAAATTTTGCAATATTTTCTCTCGTAATCGGCTTTACTTCATCGCGATAATCGATGATGAAATGTTTTGCTTCCATCTTGTCTAAAAATTTATAGATCGGATGATCGGCATTAAGATACACTGATTGTGATATAACAAATTGTGTAATAATAAAAAAGGAAAAGGTAACGGCAAAAAATTTTTTCATGAATTGTTATTAAATATTTTAATAAGAAGTTTTATTGAATTGCTTTAACAAATCGCTGAGTAATAATTCTCGGCTTGGTAACGGCGCTTCCCACAACAACAGCGTACGCTCCCTTTTCAATACATTGTTTCGCCTCAGTTGTTGAAAAAATTCTTCCTTCCGCTATCACCGGAATTTTTACGGCGCGGGAAAGTTCTTCAATAAGAAGATAATCGGGATATTCGTCGGATTTGCTGTTTGTATATTCCGTATAACCGGAAAGTGTTGTTGCTACGGCATCTGCACCCATTTCAGAAGCACGTACCCCTTCTTCAAAAATGGCAATATCGGCAATAAGAGGAAGGTCAAAACGATTTCGCACTTCTTCAAAAAATTCAATCCCGTCCATTCCGTTCGGACGTTTTCGCGGCGTAACATCCAAGGCAATGCCGTCCGCGCCGGCAGAAATAAGCGATTCAATATCTTTAATATCAGGCGTAATACAAGCCCAGCCGGATGCAAATGTTCCTTCGCTGCTGCCGATTATCGGCAGTGAAATTTCGCTGCGGACGGCGCGGATATTTTCAGCACCTTGTATTCTTACCGCGCAGGCGCCGCCGGCTTCCGCCGCAATCGCAAATTTTGCAATCAACTCCGGATGATTGAACGGATCATCATGATCTAACGAAAAGGAAACGATAATTCCTTTTTTACATTGTTCGAGAAATTGATTCATGGTTCTTCAACCTGATTTATGAAAAAAAATATCTCATTTCAGTTACTGAATTGTTTTGATGAGCAGCTGCAAGCCGCTGTTTGCATTTGTTGAGATATGGAGATGAATTAATCTTCTATTTTTTTGCACCAGCGATTGGTAATCGCCCAGCGCCTGCGCAGTTTTCAAAATTCCAAAGGAGTACCGCTCACCCGGAATTGCGGCATCACGTAATTCATTTGCCGTAATAATAATAAATATTCCGTTCGAGGCGCCTCCTTTATGAAGCTGTCCGGTTGAATGCAAATATCTCGGACCAAATCCGACGGTTACCGGAAGTCCGGTTTTTTTAGTAATAATTTCACGAAGTTTGGAAAGATGTTCATTGTTTTGTTCATCCTGATCGATGTACGCAAGCAGAGCGACATAATCTTTTCCTTTTTCGCCGACGCAGTGTTTTATAATCGTTTCAGCAATCGTCGATTTTTTTATTTGAGAAGCATACGAAGGCTCGCCGTACAGTATAAATTCTTTCTCTTGCAGAATTTCATAATTTACCGGAAGCGTGCCGCTGGAAACATAATTTCCGATTACCCGTTCCGTATTATCTTTACTCTCTTTTACATTCGGCTCGTCGAACGGATTTATTTTCATCACAATAGCGGAAACAGCAGTCGCAATTTCCCAAAGAAAATACTGCGAACCGAGATCGTACACTGAATCCAACTCAACAACACTGTATGGAATTATTTTCTGCTCCAGTTCTTTTTTGCAGGATAAATATTTCTCTTCATCTTTTTTTAGCTGTAGAAAAATAAAAAACTGGTCGGCAAAATAATTTTGTCTTTGAAACTGCTCCCCTTCAATCGGCACAATCCCTTTTCCTTCTTTGCCGGTGCTTTCTGCAATCAGCTGTTCCATCCAAAAAGAGAAAGGAGCAATCTCGTCCGAAGTGATAAATGTTAATTTATCTCTGCCTGCACGGAATGCTTCTCCCATTGCAAGACCAAGATGAAATGCCTTATTGGATGAAAGTTCCGATTTGCTCAGCGTTTGAATTTGTTCGGCGGAAGCTAAAATTTTTTCAATATCCATTCCAATAAGCGCCATCGGAACAATTCCAAAATATGAAAGAGCTGAATATCTTCCTCCAATATCGGCGGGATTCAGAAATATTTTTCGAAACTTTTTCTCAACGGCAATCCGCTCCATTTTCGTGTTCGCGTCTGTTATGGCGATAAAGTTGTCGCCTGGATTCTTTTTAACTTTTCCGACACGATCATAGAAATATTGGTAGAAGACATTGGTCTCCAGCGTGCCGCCGGATTTACTGGCAACAATAAAAAGTGTCTCTGCCGGTGAAATTGAATTTTCAATGCGCAAAACAGAAGTCGGATTTGTGCTGTCTAAAACCAGCATTTTCGGAAATCCCGGCGCCGAACCAAATACTGTGCGACTGACATCCGGCGACAAACTGCTTCCCCCCATTCCCAGCACCACCACATGGGTAAAGCCGGCGTTTTTAATTTCATTGGCAAAGGCGAGAAGAGTTCCGATATTCTCTTTCATTAATTGAATTGAAGTCTGCCAGCCTAAACGATTGAGAATCGACTTTTTGTGTTCTTCTTCTGAGCGCCAGATTGTATAATCTTTTTTCCAAAATCGTTCGACCACTGAATGTTGAGCAAAGAATTTTACAGCTTCATCAACTTTCGGCTGAAGTGACTGCAAATGAAATGTAAAAGTAACCATTATTTCCCATCCAATTTTAATAAAATACAGACGAATATAGCCAAAGTTTACACAAAATAAAAACGGCAATAGAATCTTCTCTATTGCCGTGATAAATATAAATGCAGTTTTAGAAATTCCTTCTCAACCAAAATAAAAACAGACGTTGAGAAATGAAAAATTATTTTGCAATAACAATTGTACCGGGAATAATTCCGACCGTCATTGAATCCTGTAGATTCCCCTGTTTACTATAACGGTACATTAAACCGTTTTGAACAAAATCCATTGCATCGCCGACATACAACTCTCCGTTATCGTTATCAACTTTCAATGTATATCCGTTTTTCGGAATATAGCTTTCGGCAGTTATTGTTCCAGAGGTAGTATTAAATTTTGTTATTCCCTTATTGGTAAAAGTAAATCCATCGCCGGAAGTTGAAAGACTCATTTTCATTGGATGACCATACTGCGAAAGAGAGAACGGAATTGTTTGAACGACAGAATCAACAGCGGGATCAACGATAGAAATGTTTCCCGGCGTATCGTTGGCGGAATTTGACCAATCAGAATAACCGGTGCAAAGAATTATTACTTTACCGTTTTTATCTACCCCAATTTCACTCGGTCCCGCTGCCGTTACAATTGCTTTCACCACCGAATCATTCGTCGGATTAATTACCGAAACAGTATTATCGCTGCCGTAGCCGGAATTGCAGACATACACTTTCCCGTTTACATACGCCATACTCTGCGGATTATTGCCGACAGCAATACTGTCTTTCAAAACCGCCAGCGTTGACGGATTAAATGCCGTAACGCTCTGCTTATAAAGATTTGTTATATAGCCCTTTGATGTACTGATGATTAAAATTTTATTCGGCGTTTTACCCGGTAAAGACATCACGCCGAGTGATTTTTTTGTTTCAAGTGAAACTACTTCTACTTTATCAGAATTCTGAACAACAATATATCCTTTGTTGTCGAACAGAATCATATCATTCGCCACATCGCCCAGCGAACGGTTGTTTGCGGTTTCAAAAATATTTTGATACACTTTATGAGAATCGGGAATGTAAAGCGAAAGCGATGCGTTTACTTTTCCGAATCCGCCTTCATTAAGAATGAATACTCCTTTTGTATTTGCCGGCAGCTCATTGCTTGAATCCGCCGGGCTTTCTTTTGAACAGCCGAAGAGTATAAGGCTGCACACTAACAGAACATATTTTTTCAATGCTTTCTCCTTTATTAAATTGTTGTTTGAATTGAGAACCGATAATTTCTTAACGGAACGGGATAATTGAGGATAAATGTATATTCTTCATTTGTAAGATTATTTATTTCCAGCTTTGCGGTCGATCGAACCCCGAGAGCGGAAAATTGAAATGAAATATTTCCGTCAATAGTGGAATATGCGGACAATATCTTTTGCGGATTATTATCAGCTTGAGTAAATAGGAAACTGCTGAACGAATATCTAATATTGCACGATACATTCTGAAAGCTGCCGGTAAATAACAAATGCGCCGTCTCTTTCGGTAAATACGGAATTCTTTTCCCCTGCGTCGCATCGTTCGGAACATCAGCACTGGTTTTAATTGAATTGGTTAGTGTATAATTCCACTGAATAATAATTCCATCCTTAAAAAATGATGAACGGACATTTGCCTCAATTCCAGTTGAAGAAACGGCGCTGATATTCACCGGCGACCAGAGTGTTCCGCCCATCGGTTTCCACACAATTTTATCTTTCGTTTGAATGGAAAAATATGCTGCTTCAGCTTCAAACTTTCCGATCCAATCAACGCTCCCGATTATTCCAACATCACCGCTCAACGAGCGTTCAGCATGCAAATTCGGATTTCCTCCTTCAATCCAATACAAATCGTTAAAAGTGGGAATGCGGTAATTTTTCCCGTAGCTCGCACGAATCCGGATATTTTCAAAAGAAGTTACACCGATATTAATACCGATTTTCGGACAGAAATCACCGTTAACATCGCTGTAAGTATCATAGCGGACTGCCGGATAAAACACTGCATTGAAAATATTTTGAATCTCGAACTGCGATGAAACGTACGCGCTGAATTGATCGCGTCGGCGCGGATAAAGTTCATTACTGCTGATTATTCCGCGAACGAGTTCAATTCCTGCAAAGAGTTTATTTCCTCCGTCGAAGGAAGTTTGCACGGAAGGCGTAAGAGAAATCATCTGATTATAATATACCGCGTCAACATTTTTTCCGCCGATACGCAGAGCCGGATCGGAATAATTCTGAAATTTATATTGATACGAAGATTGAAGCGAAAAAATATTTTCTTGAGAATGGCTCCAGTCTGTTTTGAAGGTTAAGAAAGCATTTTTATCAAGAATTCGCGCGCGGTTATTTTGTATAAAGTTCATAACCGCATTCGGCTGTCCGCGATCTGCTTCCGACAAGCGGAGCGAGAGCCGGGAAAAAATATTTTCTGTTACCGATGAAGAAATCTCACCGGAAAATATTTTAGAAGAATAATCGGCTCCTTCCCGCTTCAATTGCTGAGTCTGCAGCCCGTCGGAAAACGTAAACGGAAAATTATTTGCTGCCCGTTCAATACTTAGGTTTGCGCGAAGAAAAATCTTATGAACTATTTGAGCGGCTTCAATTCCGTACGATTGAAAATTAAACGAACCGAGAGAATATTTTGCCGAAAGAGAATTTTCCGTAACCGCATGCTTGGTAATAACGTTAATAACCCCGCCGACGGCATCGGCACCGTAGAGCGCAGAATTTCCGCCGTTTACAATTTCAATACGTTCAACGTTGGAGAGAGGAAATATTCCAAGGTCAACCGTGCCGATTTGAAATGTGTTAAATCGTTCACCGTCAATTAAAATCAGCGTGTAATCCGATGCGAGACCGCGGAGCGAAGCCGTTTGCAGCGCACCGGTGCTGCCGTAAGAGGAAAGAAATATTCCATGCTGAAACTTAACGGCATCCGCAAGCGAAGAACCGTTAACAGAATGCAGTTCCAGACTATCTAAGACCTGAACGGAAGAAGAGAGTTTTCGGCTTTCAGTAAGAAGCCGGTTTCCCGTTACGACAATTTCATTCAGCTTAAATAAACGAGTTGAATCGGGAAGATCTTCCGCAAAAGCGGAACAGAAAAAAACAACACAGAAAAAGAAAATTCTCATAAAAAAAAGAAAGCCCCAATCTTTTACGAAGAAAAGATTGGGGCGAAATGCAGGAAGCTATTTCTCAACCAATCCTCATTCCTCGAAGGATGTTGAAAACAATAATGGCAGGTCTCCTGGCTCATCGCGGCATGCGAATTACAGTTGCGGGTCAGCTCTCGAATTTCTTTTTCAAGATCACGAGATTCCCATTTTCATTCCGATTTTTTTCTTCAACAATCGGAACACCATTATTACGATAAAAAAGAACGATATCTTACGCTTTTACTACAACTCTCTTTTGAGAAAAACGGAGCGAGAGTTCAAAAATTCCGAACAGCACGGCAACATAAAAGAAATCTCCCGCTAATGAATTCCGGAAAAATGGAATCGCCGCCGTATAGCAGGCAAGAAGTCCTTCGAGCGTTTTGGGATACGTTTGATAACCGGAAAGCCAGACGCCGAAATTTGTTACCGCAAAAAACAAAATCGAACCGGCAAGCGTCGTTCCGGCAATCATAGAAACGGATTTATGATTTTTCAGCCACATCCCGATTGCGGCAACGGCGATAAAACTTCCGTATACCCAAAATATTTCACCGTAAAATCCTAAGAAAAGATCGCTCAGAACAAGCGCGGCGAACGGAATAACTACGGCGAACCGTTTATCAAAATACATTCCGCCGAAAAGCGCAATTGCCATAACCGGCGTAAAATTTAACGGATGCGGAAGCAGCCGCGAGAAAGCAGCAAGCAAAATAAGAAGCGCCGCTGCAAGGTATTGAGTTGATTTCTTCATATGAAGTCCTTCTGATAATATTTAAAATGAAAACGCCTCAAAAAAGTATGAGGCGTCAATTCGAAGTTATTTTCAAATTTCTACCACCTCATTCCGCGAAGGTGAATCGAACATTAAGTATTGGCAGGTCTCCTGGCTTATCGCGGCAAGCGAATTACAGTTGCGGGTCAGCTCTCGAGTTTCTTTTTCAAGATCACGAGATTCCCATTTTCATTCCGATATTTTTTCTTCAACAATCGGAACACCAACACATGTTTTAAAGAACAAATTTCTGTATTCAAAATACCATAAACGGAAACGGATGTCAAGAAAATTTTTTCAAGAGCAATTTTAATTTTGCAAGCTCTTCTTTCGTTAGAAACCGTAAGAGATATAAGCTGAGAAACCAGCTGAGAAGTAAAATAAATTTCGTCGGAACCGTTAACGGCAGCAGATAATATAATGCCGCAGCAATTATTGTTGCTGCGGTAAGAATCCCGATGCGTTTAAATTCGTACTGAATATAATAAATCCGTTGAACAACAAAATATAAAGTGAGCGCTACCATTCCATAACCAATTGTTGTTGCATAGGCGGCGCCGAGAATACCAAAAACCGGAATCAAGAGAAAGTTAAAAACAACATTGGAAATTGAACCGGAGAGCGAAGTCGGCAGAAGATACATTGTCTTTTTTTCAATTTGAATTCCGGCATTAAGATTGGTAGCAATACCGCTGAAGATATATGCTAAGAGAACCCACGGAACAACATTCAACCCCGACCAATACGCCGGAGCAATAATATGCCGTCCGAAAATTTTTAATTGAATAACATCCTGAAGAAAAAATATCAGTATTAAAAAAACAAATGCACAGACAAACAGGAAGTAGGTCATAATGCGGGAAAACAATTCTTTGGCATTCGGTTCTTTTGCAGTGGTTAAAAAGAACGGGCGCCAGGCATATTCAAAAACGCCGACCAGCATATTCATAAAAATTCCCAGCCGGTAATTTGCCTGGTAAATTCCGACAGCTTTTTCATCCATTAAATACAGCATAATCGGGCGATCGGCAATATTGAGCGCAATACCGGAGACGCCGACCGGAATTAGCGGAAGCGCAAATTTCAATATTTCTTTATACAACACTTTGTGAAAGGTAAAAGAAAGTTGACCTGCGAGAGTCGGGAGAAGCAGAACAAACGTTGCGGCAGAAGCAATAAGATTACTAAAAAATATTCCTTCAATTCCCCAATGCAGTTTTAATATGGTATAGAGATTGAGAAGAATGGTAAGAACAATATTAAATATTTTCAGGAAAGCAAATCTTTTTGCTTTGCGTGCTAACCGGAGCCGCGCAAACGGCAGTAAGTTCAAAGCATCAAAAAATAAAATTCCTGCCGTGTAGTAGATTATTCTTGTAAACGAATCTGAAATTTGAAAAACGGCGGTGGTCTCTTTCGCAAAAAAAATCATCAGCAGAGAAAACACTGCTGAAGAAATTGTAATGGAAATAAACGGCGTGCTGAAATTTTCTTTTTCCGTTCCGATTTCCTTTCCCGCGGCAAATCGGAAATACGCCGATTCAAGTCCGTACCAATAAAAAATATTAAGAAAGGCGGTAAAGGAATAGACGGTAGCAACAATTCCGTATTCGGCAGGAACTAAAACGTTGGTATAGAATGGAACAAGAAGAAAATTCAACAGCCTGCTGAGAATTGTGCTAAAGCCGTACACAACAGTATCGGCGCCGAGTCGTTTGATTTGTTCAAACATTATTATGAAAGAATTTCGAGAGAAATATCAAAGGCTTTCGGTGAATGCGTCAGCGCGCCGACTGAAATAAAATCAACGCCGGTTTCCGCAATCGGACGGACAGTTTGAAGCGTTATTCCGCCGGAAGCTTCTACTTCATATTTTCCGTTGATTAATTGAACGGCTTCCTTCATTAACTCAAGCGGATAATTATCGAGCATAATGCGGTTGATACCTCCCATTTCCAGCAGCTCTTTTATCTGTTCAATGGAAGTTGTTTCTACTTCAATTTGAACATTGACTTCCTGCGTGGTTAAATATTCCTGGCACTTTGCCACAGCATTACGAATGCCTCCCGCCGCCGCAATATGATTATCTTTTATCAACACCATGTGGTCTAATCCAAATCGATGGTTTACTCCTCCGCCGTCATAAACCGCTTTCTTATCTAAAATTCTTAATCCCGGAACAGTTTTTCTGGTATCGGTGATTTTTGCGTTTGTTCCGGCAACCGCATGAACATATTTGTGCGTTATTGTTGCAATTCCGCACATGCGCTGAAGAAAATTTAACGCCACGCGCTCGCCGATTAATAAACTTCTCATCGGTCCGTCTAAATGGGCAATTTCAGTTCCGGCTTGAACCATATCGCTGTCTTCAAGTTTCGGCTCAACAGTAATCTGGCTGTCAACATATTGATAGATAACCTGCATAAGTCCAAGTCCGGAAATTATTCCGTTTTCTTTTGCCAGAAGAATTCCTCTGCCGAGCTGCTCTTCAAGAATTGTTGACTCGCTGGTAATATCGCCGAATCCGACATCTTCAAAAAGTGCTAATTCAATTAACCGTCCGATGCGGCTGTCCTGCAAATAATTATTTTCCATCGGCATTCTCCAGCATCATCGGAATATCGTCTTTTACTTCGTACACTTTTCCACACACGGTGCAGAGAAGCACGTTTTTCTTTTCGTCGTAGTGTAATTTCCCTTTGCATTTCGGGCAGCAAAGAATATCGAGTAATTCTTTTTTAAGCATAATGATAGTTAATGAAAATATTTTTGAACAACATCAATAAATTCTTTTAACGGACGAGCCGGTCTATTGGTAGATTTATTGAAAAACGTATGAACAGTGTATCCGGTAACGAGTAGTTCAGCCGTTGCTTTTCTGGTAATTTCATAATCAATGCGAAGCTTAACAGAAGGAAGTTCCGATAATATCGCGTTCACCTGCAGCAGATCATCATAATATGCCGGCTTTTTATAATGAGCATGCGCTTCAACCACAACAATATACAATCCCAAGCGTTCAACTTCTGAATACGGAAGTCCCATTGCACGCAGCATTTCTGTTCGGGCATTTTCAAAATAAACAAGATAATTTCCGTGATACACAACCTGCATTGCATCGGTCTCGGCATAACGAACACGAATCTCCGTTGCATGAGAAAAACCGTTACTCATTCCAAGAACCCATTTTAGAAAACTTTTCGATGCGGCGCTCAAGAAGTTTATCCGGTTTTATTTTTTGAAGAGCGCGAATTTCTTCTACTAAGGCATCTTTCAAAATCATTGCTGCCTGCTGCGGATTGCGATGCGCACCGCCGGGTGGTTCCGGAATAATTCGATCAATAATTTTTTGTTCAAGAAGATCGGGGGCTGTTAATCGCAGCGCTTCGGCAGCTTGTTCTTTGTAATCCCATGATTTCCAAAGTATTGAAGAACATGATTCCGGCGCAATAACAGAATACCAGGTATTTTCCAGCATCAACATTCTGTCGCCGACACCAATGCCGAGCGCGCCGCCGGAAGCTCCTTCGCCGATAATGGTTACAATAATCGGAACCGGAAAGCGAGACATTTCAAAAAGATTGCGGGCTATGGCTTCCGCCTGCCCGCGCTCTTCTGCTTCAAGACCGGGATAGGCACCGGGTGTATCAAGCATGGTAATAATGGGACGGTTAAATTTTGCCGCGAGCTGCATCAGCCGGAGTGCCTTGCGATACCCTTCCGGATTCGGCATTCCGAAATTTCTGTAAAGATTAGATTTTGTATCGCGCCCTTTTTGCTGTCCGATAATCATTACCGGCATATCATCCAGCTTAGCAAAGCCGCCGACAATTGCTTTGTCATCTCCGAATTTTCTGTCTCCATGCAGTTCTAGAAAATCAGTCGTCATATAGCCGATATAATCCAACGTATATGGGCGTTCAGGGTGACGTGCAAGCTGCACTCGCTGCCATCGGGTGAGGTTTGAAAAAATATTTTCGCGAAGCTGATGAACCTTTTTTTCTAAAGTTTTTATTTCAGATTCAAGATCAACGTTATCTGAAAGATTTCTCATTTCTTCAATCTTTTGTTCTAAATCAAAAATCGGCTTTTCAAAGTCTAAAACAACTTTTGCCATAGTGCCTCCAAATTTTTATTTACGCTGAAAATGTTTCTGAAGCGTTTTTACAATTATTTCTAAGTCGAGTAAAAACGACTGATTTTTAGCGTAATATAAACTGAATTGTTCTTTTTCTTCATTCGATAAATTTTCCGGATTGTGTACCTGCACAATGCCGGTTACTCCCTGTTTCCCCTTAAACATTCCGGAACTTTTTTCTGATTCTCCGGTCTGTCCG
>JACFMZ010000034.1 GCA_019455105.1 Bacteroidota bacterium
CGCATACTGAAGTAAAAATCTTTACAATTGCCGTTTAATTTGTTGAAATATTTTGCAACTTTTATTGTTAGAAATCGTTAAAAACACAATAGTTATTCACACAGAAGTTTTTTGGAGAAATACATGAATAAAATCACTTTAACTGTTCTTTTTTTTACCGCATTTACAATTTCTGCATTGGCACAAGAAAACCTTACTCTTCAGCAGGCAATTCAAACAGCGCTCAATAAAAATATTGACGTAATTCGGGCAGGAAACACCATGCAGGCACAGCAGGCAAATTTAACTTCGGCGTATGGAAATTTACTTCCTTCCGTCAATGCAAGCGCCGGCTGGAGCCGAAGAGGTTCTTCGTTTGATCCCACGCCGTTGATTCCATCGGGAACATCAGCCAGCGGATCGACTAGTGTCGGCATAAGTGCTAACGTAACGCTATTCGATGGTTTGAGAAACACAGCAAATTTATCTCGTGCCGGTAATCTTGCCAGTTCATCGGAATATGATTTTCAAAAACAAAAACAGACAATTGTGTTAGCTGTTCAACAAGCATATTTAACAGTATTGCGGAATCATCAGCTTTTAAAAGTTGCACAGGATAATTTAAAACAAAGTCAGGAACAGTTGGCGCGTATTACGGAATCGAACAAAGTCGGCGCCGTGGCGAAAGCGGATTTGTATCGTCAGCAGGTTCAAACGGCAAATGATGAATTATCGGTTATCAGCGCGCAGAGCAATTACGATAATTCGCAGTACGATCTGCTCTATTTGCTGGCGTTGGATGTTGATAAGACGTATACGTTTGAAGACCAAGATGTTCTTGCTCAGGTAGAAAACGCCGACAGCACCTACAAAAATGAAATTGATGATTATCAGGAAATGGTGAAACAAGCGCTGGAAATTCGCCCCGATTACTTGTCCTCAAAGCTGGCGGTCGATGCGGCGGCAAGTTCTGTTTCAATGGCGCGGTCGGGATATTTTCCTTCGCTCTCTTTAAACGGCGGGTATGGAATCGGCGGAACAAATTTTTCCGATATCAGCGATGTAAAGAGCTGGAATGTCGGCATATCATTAAGTCTGCCGTTGTTCAGCGGATTCCAAACAAAGACATCGGTGCAGACAAGCACTTTGGATTATGAATATGCACAGCAAAATTTACAGCAGGCAAAACGCAAAGTTGAAAAAGATATTCGCACGGCGTTATTGAATCTTGAAACAGCAAAAAAACGATTAGATGTTTCGGCAAAAAATGTTATCTCTGCAGATGAAGATCGACGCATTGCTGAAGAACGATATAATCTTGGTTCAAATACGTTATTAGATCTTTTGGTTGCCCGTGCAAATTATACGCAGGCAATCAGCAACAAAGTTAATTCATCATATGATTTTCTCTATGCGAAGCAGCAATTTCGTGTAGCCATAGGTAAAGACAATTTTTAATTCTATTTAATTTTACGGAGTTTTCACATGGCAAATGGTAAGAAGGATAAAAAGAAAATATTTATTTTTTCAGGTCTTGGAGCAGTTGTTCTTATTCTGATTTTGGTTGTTGTAATCGGCGGCAGAAAAGAAAATGTTATCAATGTGCAAACAGAGAAAGCCGTTCAGCGGACAATTACGCAGATTGTGAATGCTTCAGGAAAAATTCAACCGGAAACATCGGTAAAAATTAATGCTGAAGTGAGCGGTGAAATTACCTCTCTGCCGGTAAAAGAAGGAGACCGAGTCAATCGCGGAGATCTTCTTGTGCGCATTAAGCCGGATCAATATCAGGCGCAGGTTGATCGCGCCGAAGCCGGGCTGACTTCCGCAAAAGCTACGTTAGATTTGCAAAAAGCAAGTTTAGAAAAAGCAGAATCTGAATTTAAACGCGCCGAGGAGTTATACCAAAAGAAATTACTTTCTGAACAGGAATATGTTGCGGCAAAAACAGCCCTTACCGTTACGAAGTCGCAATACGGTTCGGCACAAGCAGGTGTTTCACAGTCGCAGGCAACGTTGCGCGATGCCCGCGAAAGTTTGGCAAAGACAACAATCTACGCACCCATCAGCGGAACCGTCTCGCAGCTTCTTTCTGAACTCGGCGAACGAGTCAGCGGAAGCAGCTTTACGCAGGGAACTCAGATTATGACCGTTGCCGATCTTTCACGAATGGAAGCGCGTGTTGATGTCGGCGAGAATGATATTATTTTAGTAAAAATCGGTGATACTGCGCGAATTAGCGTCGATGCCTATCCGGAAAAGAAATTTGTCGGCATTGTGTATGAAATAGCGAATACCGCAACAACCACTGGGGTCGGTTCGCAGGATCAGGTAACGAATTTTCAAGTAAAAATTCGTATTTCCACAAAAGATGTGGCTCTTCGTCCGGGAATGTCTATGACTGCTGATATTGAAACCGAAACCCGTTCAAATGTTCTTGCTGTTCCAATTCAAAGCGTTACAACGCGCATTCCCAAAGGAAATGCAAACGAGAAAAAAGAACAAAACGCAGCTTCCAATCAACCTTCTACAAACGGATTTTCCGGTATGGCGGCAAAGCCGGTGGAATGTATTTTTGTTGTAAATGATGGTAAAGCGAAAATGGTTCCGGTAAAACGGGGAATCAGCGACGACAACTTTGTGGAAATTACTTCCGGCGTAAATCTTAACGATGAAGTAATCAGCGGAAGCTATAAAGCAATTAACAAAGATTTGGAAGACGGTTCGGTAATTAAAATTGACAATACGCAGAAACGTTTTGCAATGGGCGGTAAAAAATCCGACTAACCTAATTTAGGATGAACAGATGAACGTAATTAATATTAAAAATATCAGTAAGATTTATCAGATGGGGACGGTGCAGGTAAGCGCACTGGTTGATGTTTCGATTAAGATTGACAGGAACGAATATGTTGCCATTATGGGACCTTCCGGTTCCGGAAAATCAACCTTAATGAACATTATCGGCTGTTTGGATACGCCGACTTCCGGATTGTACGAATTTAACGGCGTCAATGTCGGCGAAATGGCTGATAACGATTTGGCAACAATTCGAAATAAAGAAATCGGATTTGTGTTTCAAACATTTAATCTTCTGTCCCGTTCTGATGCCCTTCACAATGTTGAGCTTCCGTTAATTTATGCCGGCATAAAACGTTCCGAGCGGAGAGAGCTGGCTGAAGAAGCGCTGCACCATGTAAAACTCGGCGACCGAATGCACCACAAACCGAACGAACTTTCCGGCGGGCAGCGCCAGCGTGTTGCCATTGCCCGCGCCTTGGTTACGAAACCGTCCATTATTCTTGCCGATGAACCGACCGGAAATCTTGATTCGAAAACCGGTATTGAAATTATGGCGCTCTTTAATGAACTTCACCAACAGGGAAATACAATAATTCTTGTTACGCATGAAGAAGATATTGCCGCTTATGCGCATCGTATTATTCGTATCCGCGACGGAATGGTTGAAAGCGACCATTTTGTTGAAAATCGTCATGTTCCAAAAATTTTAGCGTAACAATGAAATTACTCGATTTTGGTTTTGAATTAAAAGAGGGACTTGCAATTTCCTTTCAGGCAATCCGCGCTAATAAAATGCGCTCGGTGCTGACGACGCTCGGTATTATTATCGGTATTGTTTCTGTTACGTTAATGGGAACGGCCATTGAAGGATTGAACCGTTCGTTTAATGAAAATATTCAAAAACTCGGCGCGGATGTTTTATATGTCCAAAAATTTCCGTGGTTCGACGGCGGCGACAATTGGTGGAAATACCGCAACCGGAAAGATATTACCGTACGGCAATACCGTTCAATAAAAGATCAGGCAACAATGCTGGCGGCAGCCTCTCCCTCTTCCGGAAGAA
Organism: Bacteroidota bacterium; assembly: GCA_019455105.1. GTDB lineage: Bacteria > Bacteroidota > Ignavibacteria > UBA10030 > UBA8401 > JACFMZ01. The sequence goes on from JACFMZ010000034.1 coordinate 3,845, forward strand.
TGGCAACGGTAAAATATTTAAATCACAGCATTGAAGGAGTGATGGCGGTCGGTTCAAATCAGGATTATCTTGCAATCTCCGGCGCCACAATGGAAAACGGACGGTTTTTTTCTCAGGCAGAATCAGACGGCGGCAGACCGGTGGTTGTATTAGGATATAAGGTTGCCGGAGACTTATTTCCGAATGAAACACCGATTGGAAAAAATGTTAAAGTTTCAAATTACACATACCGTGTTGTCGGTGTTATGGCTGAACAGGGAAATTTTCTCGGCTGGAGTTTGGATAATCGCGTTGTTATTCCGATGACAAATTTTATGCAGCGGTTTTTTAATCGCCGGCATGGAATAGAAATACAAGTGAAAGTTTCCGATCTGAAACAAATTGAAGATGCCAAAGAAGAACTGCGCGGGATTCTTCGAAAAGTGCGAAACGTAAAACCCGGCGATGAAGATGATTTCGCTATTAATCAACAGGAACTGTTTATTCAAACATTCAATACTATCGGCGGAGTTATTGCGGGAATCGGATTATTTATTACGGCGCTCTCGCTCTTTGTGGGAGCTATCGGCATTATGAATATCATGTTTGTTTCCGTAACGGAGCGGACAAAAGAAATCGGCATTCGTAAAGCAATCGGTGCGAAACGGTTGACAATTCTTTTACAATTTTTAATTGAAGCGGCTGCGCTGGCGTTAATGGGCGGAGTTCTCGGCTTAATGATTTCCTATCCGCTGAGCCTGCTTCTCGACCAAGTGTTACCGACTTCAATGCCGATTTCGGTAGTGCTGATAGCAATTTTTATTTCCATTCTCGTCGGCGTTATTTCAGGATTCCTGCCGGCAAACCGTGCATCAAAGATGGATCCGGTTGATGCGTTACGCTACGAATAGATTAAGAGAGTACGAATGCAAATTCAAGAAAGTATTTCAATGGCAATGTTTGCTGTGCGGTCGAACAAGCTGCGCTCAACATTGACCTTATTAGGAATTGGTGTCGGTGTTTTTTCAATTATCGGCGTTATGACGGCGATGGGTGTGCTGCAAAATGCGATTGAAAGCGGCATCAGCAGTCTTGGAGCCAATACATTTCAAATTCAAAAATATCCGGCAATTATGGGGGGAGGTCCGGGTTGGAGAGATAAATTTCGCAACCGTAAAGATATTACAATTGAGCAGGGATTTGAATTTAAAGAACGAATGCTTAACGCTCGATATATCGGGTTGGAAATTTCCTCTTGGGGAAAAGTTGTTCAATTCGGAAATTTACGAACCAATCCGAATATTAATGTAATGGGAGAAACACCGGACGGTTTTGTGACCAACAATTGGATTATTCAAGACGGGCGCGCCTTTAATAATGAAGAAGTTGAAATGGCAAAAAATGTCTGTGTGCTTGGAGATGGTGTCGTAACAAAATTATTCCCGTATGGAAATCCTGTCGGTGAATTTGTTCGTGTTGACGGAGTAACGTTTAAGGTTATCGGAACCATTGAACCGCGCGGCTCGGTCTTCGGAGGCAATCAAGGAAACTTTGTTGCTATTCCTCTTTCAACGCAAATGAATATGTACGGGAAGCAGCGCTCCATTAATATTATGGTGCAGACAATGGATCGCGATTCCTATGATCAAACAATGGAGTATGCAAAAGCCGTTATGCGGGTCGTGCGCAGAGTTCCTCCAGGCGGCGAAGATGATTTTGAAATCTTTTCTAATGCATCAATTATTTCCCAATTTAACGATATGACCTTTATGGTCAAAATTGGAACGCTTGGAATTGCTTGTATTGCATTGCTGGCGGCAGGTATCGGTATTATGAATATTATGCTCGTCTCGGTTACCGAACGAACGCGGGAAATCGGCGTTCGCAAAGCTCTCGGCGCAACAAAGAGAAATGTGATGGCGCAGTTTATTACGGAATCCGTTGTGTTCAGCGAACTGGGAGGAATTATCGGAATTATTACCGGTTCGCTGTTGGGAAATATTGTTTCTGTTGTTATGAGTGCGCCGCCGATTATGCCGTGGAATAATGAAGTGGCTATTTTATCTTTGCCGTTTGCAAATCTTACCGCGTTACAAATGAACATTCTGGCGCTTGTTTTTTGCTCTCTTATCGGAATTATTTTCGGCGTCTATCCGGCATGGAAAGCTTCAAATCTCGACCCTATTGAAGCGCTGCGCTATGAGTAACTTTTTCAGCACTCGTACTGTGAGAATAGTGTAACCTTAAAATAATCTCATAACAATTAAAAGAGAACAATGAAAAGCAGGAAGTTTTTTCTTCTAACCATTTTCCTCGTTTTGAGTGTTGTTCGCGGGCAGACCGCCGCAGACGAATTCGAAAAGTTTGCTGTCAACCAATCCCGTTTATTTGTTTCTGCTTATGAGCAAAGGGATATTAAAACCTACAACAAGCTGCTGACAGAGTTCCTTTCCCAATACAACAATCTTTCCGTTGCAGATAAGAAAAATTATTCTGTGTTTTTAAATAATGCGTATTACAATCTTTGCTGTGCGTATTCGCTTCTTAATAACAAGCCAATGGCAATTACCTATTTCAAAAAAGCTGTAGAAGCAGGTTTTGTAAACTATGCGCATATAAAAGAGGACAGCGATTTAGATAACCTTAGAAATGAAAAGGGATTTCAAGAACAATTTGAAAAACTGCGAAGCATCGGCGACTATCTTTTCATTCTAAAAAACGCCGGTAAATATAATCTTTCCGACTACCGGCAGCTTCCCAAATTTACGTATCAAACAAGCGACAATGCAAATTTAGCTGAGTTCCGCAACGCCTTTAATCTTGACAGCATAGCAGGGAAAGGGAGTGATGTTTTCAGAATAATCAATCTTATGCATTGGGTCCATTATTTAGTTCCGCATGACGGCAATCATAATAATCCGGAAGTGAAAAATGCCGAAAGTATGATAACTGAATGCAAGCGGGATAAGCGAGGATTAAATTGCCGCGGACTTGCAACAATTTTGAACGAATGCTATTTATCACTGGGAATGAAATCGAGAATTATCACCTGTTATCCAAAAGACAGTTTGAAAATTGACAGCGATGTTCATGTTATAAATATGGTATATGCTGATAGTTTAAAAAAATGGCTTTGGATGGACCCGACCAATGATGCTTATGTAATGAATGAAAAAGGAGAATTGCTGAGTATTGAAGAAGTTCGAGAACGATTAATCAGCGGCAAGCCTTTGATATTAAACCCGGACGCAAATTGGAATAGAGAGACAATCACAAAAGAATATTACTTATATAATTATATGGCAAAAAATCTTTACATGCTTGAATGTCCTCTGGAAAGCAAATACAATTTGGAAACAAGAGAGCAGGGAAAAATTCTTACCTACATAAAACTTTTGCCGTTAGAGTATTATGAGCAAGCGCCTGATAAGACAGAGAAAAAAGACGAAAAGACAAAAATGGCCTGGATAACTTACAAGACAAATAATCCGCAGCTATTTTGGGCGGCGCCGTGATGTTGAAAAAAAATTACAAATCATTCAAGCTCATTTACCAAGATATAACACTGGTTACTCTGTTATCTTCCTGATAATTTCATCGTTAAATTTTGGTAACTCGCCGAATTGCCTCGTCAATTCCTGATACTTTTTAAAAAAATCTCCGACACCGTATTCTATTGTTTCCGTTAGCGCTTTTCTTCCCAGTTTGGAATCAACAGCATACGCCATGAGCATCCCTGCCGTTGCGCCGTAGTTTTTTTCATACGAGCCGGAGAGATTAGAATTCATAATCAGTTCGCGCGCCCGCTGAACAGTAAGATCGGGAGACTGTAGTTCTTTCAGTACGGTATTTAATGTTTCAATTGCCCGCTGAGCGCCGGCTAATTGTTTTTCGGAAAGTGCAGCGCCGCTGTGCTGCTGAAGCGAAATTAAATAGGCAATTCCTTCATTCTGCACAAGTTCTGCCAGAGACCAGTAGGGTTCCGGATGACGGTGAATTTCATTCCAAACGGAAGAAGTATTTTGATAGACACCGAATGCCGCATGAAAAGTTTCATGAGCCAGCGTGCTCATCATATCCACAAATTGAAACTGAACCTGCTGAATATACTGCACGGAGCGTGCAAGATTAACAACAATCGTTAACTCTCCTTCATCGCCTCCCACAAACTGCGGAATTGAACCCCGCCACACAATCCGCCGGACAAATGCCGCAGCGTTCTCGTTACCCAGCGCAACAAAATACACGGGAATAACCGTATTGATGCGGGCGTTCGCGGGAAAGAAGGATTCAATAGTGGCAATAACTTTTCTTTCTAACTGCCGCTTTTTAATTTCCGTTAGAAGAATTTTTATCTGCTGAAAATTTGTCAACGTGGAATTTAAACCGAACAAATCCTGCGAAGGTGTAACGCCGCTCCGAAATTGTTCCAGCGAGCGGATAAAATCTTCCGGATGATATTCCCGCCGTCCGAGCAGTGCACTTGTTCTTGCCGCAATTTGATTTCCGCGCAGTTCGGCGGTGCGCTGAACGCCGGCAAATTTTCCTTCTCCAAGATCAATAAGCGATTCAACCGATTGAAAATCCAATTGAAGCGAAACGTTAAAATTCGGATTTTGCTGCGCAGAAAGAAAATTAAACGTAAGAAAAAGTATAGAGACTATTTTAATCATACTGGAATATAGCGTTCATTGAGAAAATAAAAAAGGCATTCCGTTCTAAACGGAATGCCTGAAAAAATAACCAAAAAATAATTATTTCTTTTTCTTTGTTGTTGGTTTTACAGATTTTTGCGGAGCGGCTTTCGGCGGTTCCGGTGCAGGTTGTACCCCTTCAATTTCATCAGCAAGTTTTGAGGCGCCGTATAATTTGCGCATAGTTTCTATCATAACTCCTGAATGAACGGCGACTGCACGGTTTAAATCTTCGGAATACAAAAATCTTCCCGGAAGACTTTCAATATTTCCGTCAAAAATTAATCCGACAACTTCTGCCTTTGCATTAATCACGGGAGAGCCGGAATTTCCGCCGATAATATCGTTGGTTGAGACAAAGTTCATCGGTGTTTTCAGATTTAGTTTTGAAAGTCCGTCAACATACCGTTGCGGTAATTCAAAATCACCTTTGTTCTGAAAACTATAAGCGCGGTCATATAAGCCGAACATTGTGGTGATACTCGGCGCAATGGTTCCGTTCATCGGATACCCCTTTACTTGTCCGTAAGAAAGACGCAAAGTGAAGGTTGCATCCGGCGGAAGTTCTTTTCCGTACAATGCAAAGCGTGCTTTCCCAACGGCTTCCGCCGCCTGACCGATAACACTGGTAACATATTTTTCATTCCATTCCATTGTCTCGTCGTTGAATGGAATAATTTTTCTTGCTAGAACAAGCATCGGATCAGTTGAAGCGGTAATTTCTTTTTCTCCGCCCTCAAAAAGTTTTTTACGGAAATCAATATTGCCAAGCTGAGTTCCGTCAATTAATGCTGTTGCCGCTTCTTCGGGAGTCTTTCCATTTAAAACAATTTTTACATACGGATCATTGGTGCCAAGACCTTCAGCCATTTGTTTTAGCCGGTCGCTCAGTTGAATTTTTTCAAGGTCGGTATAAATCGGCGCTCGTGAGAACAAACCAAATTTTGTTGCTTCAATATTTGCATCTTGATACTGCGGAAGGCGCTCGCCGTTTGGTTTTTTCATCTGTTCCGGATAACGGGCAATAATGGTTGCGAGAGAGAAGAGCCGTCCGGATAATCCGCGGTACGTATCTCGGGTAAAATATTTCTTGCTTCGCTCAATGGCTGCCGAAATTGAATCCCATGCCCAGCCGTATTGTTTTTTCCATTCCGGATTTGCATTAATTTTTTCGCGGAGAGTTTTTTCTTCGTTTAATTTTTTCTCCATCAATTTTGCATCTTGTAATCCTTTGTATTCGCCTTTCCAAACTTTTTGTGCATTTTCTAAGCCGAATATTTGAACAAGAGCACGGCGTGATTGTTCTTCGCCGAGTTTTGAATATTCTTTCAGCGTTGCAATCATTCGTTTAATATATTCAAGACGGTACGGATAGGAATAGTCTCTCGCAAACTCCAGCTGCGAATAGGTTTGCTGGCGGTTTGTAGAACCGGGGTGGCCCGAAACAAAAACCAATTCCTGATCCTGCGCACCGGCGGTATTCCATTTTAAATAGTTGTCGGAATGAAACGGTTTCCCGTTTTCATACACACGGAAGAAACACATATCAACATCGTAACGCGGATAAGTAAAATTATCCGGGTCGCCGCCAAAGAATGCAATCTGCTGTTCCGGCGCCATTACCAAGCGGACATCGGTAAATTTTTTGTATTTATAAATCCAGTATTCGTTTCCGTTATAGAACGAAACAATATCGGAACGAAGTCCCGATTTTTCCGTGCTTTCTTTTGTTAATTGCGCAATAACGGCTTTTTTTGCATCGGCTGCTTCTTTATCATTCATTCCTTGTTTTACGGCGCCGAGCACTTTGTTGCTTACGTTTTCCATTTCCATTAACACATTCAATTCAAGATCAACACATTTTACTTCTTCCTCTTGTGTGGCAGCGTAAAATCCTAGTTTCACGTAGTCCATTTTTTCTGTGGACATTTTTTGCAGCTGTCCGAGCCCGACATGATGATTGGTCATCACTAATCCGTTCGGGGAAATAAACGAGCCGGAACCGCCGTCGTTAAATCGTACGGAAGATAAACGGACGTGATCGAGCCATTCCTGCGTAATGTCGAAACCGTATTTTTCCTTCAATTGTTTTTTCGGCGGATTGTCGAATGTCCACATTCCTTCATCGGCAAGCGAGAACGATAAAAGAAGGAGGAGGGCAGCGGCTATTTTATAAAAACGATGTATCTTGTGCATTGAGATGCTCCTTTGTGTTGTTAAAAAATAAAAGACAAAATACTTCTGTCTTTTTTATGATTTCATTCTTTTTCCTTTTTCTTCTTCAGTAAAAATCCAGCCGACAATTTTTCCTGAATCAATATCACCAAAATTCGACCAATATTCAGGTGTGCGGAAATTACGCGAACTGGTTTCTCCCTTGGTAATTTTTTGTGTTTCTCTTAAAATATTTTTAAATCGTTTCTTCCACATTTCCATGTTTTTTATCCGTAAATCAACCCAGCCGCTGTGCGCCCAATCTTCAATGGCTTTCGGAGTAATCGGCAGTTCATTCTCGCCGCGGAAGGCGGGAATTTTTACTTCTTTCGCACGCAGAAGAGTTTTCCCGTCCGGCAGTAAAATCGGAATTCCGATGGAAATAATTTCCGAACGAATTTTTTCATTCTGTTTTATAAGCGCGGTAATTTCGCGCGAGATTTTTTTTGCGGAAGTTTTAAGAACATTATTAATTGAACCGTAAATTATTTTCAGCAGGTACGATTCGTACAATAATTTTGAAAGCCGCGGCGGTCCGAGCATTTCAAAAGCAACGCTCTGAATATCATGCTCCTTCTCCAGCATTTTCATTTTTTCTAGCGCCCCTTGAAACATAAATCCCGCGCGATAGGTCGGCGAAAGTGTTGCATTATCCAGGGCATTGATAATATCGTGTCCGGTATTGCCTCCTTTAATTTCGAAAACAACGGCTTCGGCTATTTCTTCCGGAGTAACAAATTCCATTTGTCCCGGCGTGGCAATAGCTTCAAATTCGCCGCGGGAGAAAATTCCGTTTTCACCGGTATCAATAAAAACAGAGTGAAGATTTTTGTTTGTAGATTTCGCTCGGACGTCATTCATTTTAATTTTAAAAGTTCCACGCAGCGGAATTCCGTCTTCCACCGAGCATTGAAATAATTCTATCGGCTTGCCCCGTTTAATAATTTCTCCGTAGCTGATTTTCTTCCAGCCGATTGCGCCTGCCGGTTTTATTTCTTTGGTAATCGGTCCGTCCGGCGTTCTTCCCATTAAAAAGAGAAGCAGCGTATGTGCGCCGGCAACGGCAGATTTGCTGAGCAGCACGCGCGACGGTTTTTCTTCGCTGTGAGTGTACGGAATATTTAATCCCATTCCGCCGGTTCCGCTGGTGCCTATTTTTACATACACTTTTGTTTTGGTCATGTTCATGGAATTATACAATGTTTGAACATGGCGAATGAGCTGCGGAATATACTGCGTGCAGAGAAGGCGCTCAACGGATTCTTTCAGCGCAGTAAAATTATTGCCGTCAAAATGTTTCACCACATCCCGCGAACTTTGAAACAGATCTTGATACGCAATTGCCGTTGCGGAGTTAATACAATCAATAACAATATCCGGTTTATAGGTATCGAGAAGCTGATAGAGTGCAGATTGTTTAAGTGCGGCAGGAGTGAGTTTGTTCAAAATATCGTCAAGAAAAAGCTTGCGGGTTTTTGGGTCGGAAAGAATTTGTTCGCGGCTGATATCTTTCAATTCATTCCGAACAAAAATATTTCCCCACCATGGAATGAAAAAATTTTTTCCTGCATTCGGATACTCTTTTTGCATTTTCCGGCAGGCAGATTTTGCTTCCTTTTCCGTCAGCGAGGTGAGTATAATGCGTTTGGGTTTTTCTTCCATCAGCCGCCGGCAGACCGCCGAGCCGACAAGTCCCCAGCCGCCGAGGACCATTACCGATTTGTTTTCAATAACCATAATAATCTCTGTTTGAGAATGTGAATACTGTGTGCGAAAGAAAAGATGTTTGCTTTTTTTCGCACGTTGTCTTACTGGAAAGATACGGGAAAATTGCGCAAAAGGAAAAGTGAAAGTGTAAATTGAAATCGGAAAATTTCCGAAGATTTTCTATATTGTTCCTGTATCTCGAATTGAAAAAAACCATCAATAAGGCAGACAAAAGCATGGAACAGGCAGAACAATTATCCCGTCCGGTCGTGCCGGCGCTCGATGAAATTTTAGGAACTCCGTTTAAAGTGCTGGATGACGGGTTTATCCGCGTTGTGGATTATATGGGTTCGGATGAATCTATTGTGCAGGCGGCGCGCGTTTCGTACGGCAAGGGAACAAAAAAAGTTTCGGAAGATCGCGGGTTAATCCGCTATCTGCTTCGTCATCAGCACACCACGCCGTTTGAAATGTGCGAAATTAAATTTCACGTTCGCGTGCCGATGGACTGCTGGCGGCAATGGATTCGCCACCGCACTGCCAATGTGAATGAATATTCAACCCGGTATTCGCTTGCCATTGATGCTTCGCAAAAAACTTCTTCTGAAGAATGGCGGCTCCAGTCCAAAGATAATAAACAGGGAAGCGAAGGCTTTGCCGATACAGCGCTTGGCGCAAAGCTGACGGTGCAGGAAGAGGAATTGCAGAATCTTTCCCGAAAAATTTATACCGAGCGCGTAGAACTGGGAATAGCACGTGAACAGGCGCGGAAAGATCTTCCTCTTTCTACCTACACGGAAGCGTACTGGAAAGTGGATTTGCATAACCTGCTTCATTTTCTCTGGCTGAGAATGGATGCCCACGCGCAATATGAAATTCGGAGTTATGCAAAAACTATCGGCGAGCAGATTGTTGCAAAGTGGGTGCCGATTGCATGGCAGGCATTTTTAGATTATAAAGTACATGCTTCATCTCTTTCTCTTATGGAAATAGAAATTATTAAAGCCATCAATTCGGGAAATCCCGCGGCAGGAATTATCAAAGCGCGCGAATTCGGTCTGCTTCCTCCGGAAGGAGAGGAAATAAAACGGAATCGCGAGCGAAGCGATATTGAAGCCAAGTTAGAATCGCTGAATATAAAAATTCCGTGGAAATAATTTTTTTAATTTTCAAGTTTAAGATTCTTGAATAATAAAAAATTATTGTTTGATTTATGAAACTTATCATCATTGCTGCATTAAGCAGGAACCGAGTTATCGGAAAGAATGGGAAAGTTCCGTGGAATATTCCTGAAGATATGCGCCGCTTTAAACGATTAACGCTTCATCACACCGTGGTAATGGGAAGACGATCGTACGAAACGCTGGAAGAGCCTCTTGTTCACCGCAGAAATGTTGTTATCACCTCTCGTCATCTTCCCGGTGTTGAAACGTATTCTTCTCTGGATGACGCATTTCGCCGGCTTGCAAACGAAGAAATTGTCTGGATTATCGGCGGAGGTGAGATATTTTCCCACACCATTGAAATTGCTGATGAATGGAAATTAACACACGTGGACCGGGTGCTTGACGGCGATACATTCTTTCCGCCGTATGAACATTTGATTGGAACAAAATTCAGAATTGTGTTTGAAGAAAAACACGAAGGATTTGTGTATCGGGATTACGTGAAAATACCTTTCTGACGATTTTACGAAATAATTACATCATACGTAATGGCTGCTCCTGCCGCTTCCAATGTTTTTGAAACAGAACAGTATTTTTCAATGGAAAGCTGAACCGCGCGTTCGGCTTTTTCTTTCGGCACATTACTGCTGAAAGTAAAGGTCACGTGAACGGCTTTCCAGAGATTTGCATCGTTTCCGCTTTCCCGCTTGCCGTTAATGGTAAGATTTAATTGAAAATCATCAATACGCTGTTTCTTCAAAATGGAAATAATATCCATTGAACTGCACCCGCCGAGCGCGGCAAGAAGCATCTGCATCGGTCGAAATCCTGAATTCTCTCCTCCATGCTCTGAAGAATTGTCAATGAGTATGGTATTTCCGTTTTCGTTTTTTGCTTCTAATAAATAGTTTTCGTTTTTTCGGTTGAGAGTAATTTTCATATTGTTCCTTTCGTTATTTTCTTGAAGATACAAAACTTCCGACGGATTTGGAATTGCATTTTGAGAATTCTTTCAATACTTTCGTACTAATAAAACACTACAAACAGAGGTTGTTATGCTGATTCTTTTACCGGATGAAGTGATGTGGTTCCTCAGCGGCTTAATTTTTCTTTTGGCAGAATTTATTATTCCCGGCTTTGTTATTTTCTTTTTCGGCGTTGGTGCGTGGGTTGTCGCTCTTTTCCTGTGGTTTGATGTTGACCTTTCGTTTTCAACACAATTATTGATTTTTCTCGTTTCTTCAATTTTTTCGCTGGTTGTTTTTCGGCGCTACGGAAAACCATACTTTAAAGGAAAAGTGACGAAGGAAGATGTGAATTCTATTGAAGATGTGAAAGGAGAACGTGCTGTCGTTACGGAAGATATTATTCCTGTTACCGGCGGAAAAGTTGAATTTCACGGAACATTGTGGAATGCAGAGTCTGATGTCTTTATTGCAAAAGGAACAACCGTAGAAATTGTCGAACGAAATAATCTTACCCTAAAAGTAATATCAGTTCAAGAGAAAGGATAAAGGTGATGGAAATGCAAGCTGTTATTCTTATCGGTTTAATATTTTTTGCCTTCATTGTCTTATTAAAAACCGCCAGAGTTGTTCCGCAAAAAACTGTGTACATTGTGGAGCGCTTAGGAAAATATCACGCAACACTTGAAGCGGGATTTCATATTCTCATTCCGTTTATCGATAAGATTGCGTATAAACATTTTTTAAAGGAAATGGTACTTGATGTTCCGCCGCAATCATGCATTACCAAAGATAATATCGGCGTAGAAGTGGATGGCGTTCTGTATCTCCAAATTATTGATCCGGTGAAAGCTTCGTACGGAATTGATAATTATATTTTCGCTTCCACACAATTGGCACAGACCACCATGCGAAGCGAAATCGGCAGAATTGATTTGGATAGAACGTTTGAAGAGCGGGAAAAAATAAATCAGGAAATTGTTGCGGCTGTGGACAAAGCATCGGAGCCGTGGGGATTGAAAGTAACGCGGCATGAAATTAAAAATATTGTCCCTCCGGTGAGCATTAAAGATGCCATGGAAAAACAAATGCGCGCCGAACGTGAAAAACGCGCATTGATTGCCGAATCCGAAGGTGATAAGCAGGCAAAAATAAACCGCGCTGAAGGCGATAAACAGGAAGCTATTGCGAAATCCGAAGGCGAAAAAATGAAACGGATTAACGAAGCCGAAGGACGGGCGCAGGAAATTGAACGCGTAGCCATGGCAACCGCAAAAGGAATTCGCGAAATTGCCGCGGCGATTAACGAAAAGGGAGGCTTTGATGCCGTCAATCTCAGAATTGCAGAGTCGTACCTCGGTGAATTTGGAAAGTTAGCGCGGACAAATAATACAATGATTATCCCTTCTAATCTTTCTGATGTTGCCGGAACGGTGGCAACGGTAGCAAAAATCTTTTCAGGAATGAGCCAGCAGCAGGAAGAAGCGAAGGATACTAAAAGGAAATAGAAAAGTTGTTCTGAAAGAAAAATATTTTATTCAAACGTCCGCTGTCAAAGCGGACGTTTCTTTTTAAAATGCAGAACCGAAATTTATTGTAATAAAAAATCCGCCGAAATCGGTTTTTTTAGAAATAGGTCCCTGCGTATAGGGATCGGGACCTGCCTGCTGTAAACTTGGAATTCCGGATTTGAATGGAATAAAATAATAGCGAATATTTATTCCGGCTAAGCTTCCCATATCAGAGCCAAAATAGGCGCCGAAACCGACATATGCCCCTAACGTATATTTTGTTCTTGCATCTCCCAAGCTGCTGAAAAACTCCCGCTCATTTCCGTTATTGTCGGCATAGGGCGCAACAAAAATAAATGTCGGTCCTGCGCCGGCGTTAACATAGGGACGAAAACTGTCCATAATATCATCGGCAAACAATCTGTATTCCGCTCCCAATAATAACGGTGCAATTAAAAAACGATTTATTTTTCCCGGGGTGTATGTTGCGCCGTACCAGGTAACATATTCTACTTCATTATCGTCTTTTGATTGGGCAAGTCCGAGTGTAATTGTTCCGGAAAGATCACGGGAAAATGTTCGCCGGTAAAATACCGCTCCGCCGAATCCGTTGTTTGAAAGCAGAATATCAACTCCCCAGGCATCGTTATTGCTTTTTATTTTGGTTGATAAAATTTCCGGATTCGGCGATTCAAAAATAATTGTTGAATCACTTTGTTGCGCAACCATGGTAATCGGAAAGAACAAAAAAAGAACAAGACAAAGATGATAAACGAAAGCCGATAAGCGTTGTTGTTCAATCTTATTGAAAATAGTTACTATGCTGTTATTCATTTTGAAAGTATTTTTTGCTTGCAGCAAGATAAAAAAGGATTTCATAAAAACTCCGTCGGTTATTCCACGCTCATCATCGCAAATTTAAGATAACGAGTTTCAATCATAGATGGAAGAACAGGATGATCGGGTGAGGCGCCGGATAGCGACAATAATCGAATTTTTCTTTTTGCTTTAACACTGCTCTCATTCAAAATATTTAAAAATTGTTCTTCCGAGATATGGTGCGAACAGGATGCCGATACAAATATTCCTCCGGGTTTAACTAACCGCAGTCCGTTTGTGTTTATTTCTTTATATCCCTTTACTGCTGTGGCAACTGTTTTTTTACTTTTTGTAAAGGAAGGAGGATCAAGAATAACCATATCATAAACTTGATTAGTTTTTACCTGCTCCTGTAAAAATTCAAATACGTCCGCCTTTACAAATTGAATATTTTTCAGGTTATTCAACTGCGCGTTTGTTGTTGCCCGTTCTAATGCTTCTGAAGAACTATCTATATTTGTAACGCCGGCAGCTTCTCCCTTTGCGGCATATAATCCGAATCCGCCTTCGTTGCAAAAACAATCTAACACTGTTTTCCCTTTTACAAACTGCTGAACAACTGTTCTGTTAATCCGTTGATCGAGAAAGAAGCCGCTTTTCTGTCCGTTCAAAATATCAACGTCAAACTGAATTCCGTTAAGTTCAATAATCGTTTTTTTTACCGTGCCATATATTAGACTGTTTCGTTCAGGAAGATGTTCCAAACTTCGCAGCTGTGATTCGTTTCGTTCAACAATACCCGCCGGAGAAAAAATATTTTTTACTGCTTCGCAAATTACGGGGAGGCGAATATCCATTCCTGCCGAGAATGTTTGTATGGAAAAAAAATCGTTAAATCGATCGAGAATTAAACCGGGGAGAAAATCACTTTCGCTGTATGCTGCTCGGTACACGGTGCTTTCGGGAAAAAGCTGCCGGCGGACGGAATCAGCCGCTTGAATCCTTGTTTCAAAAAATTGTTGATTAATTTCAATAACTTCCGGAGAAAGAAACCGCACGGCAATTAACGAATGCGGGTTGTAAAATCCGCAGCCGAGTGATTTGCCGTCGCTTCGGCGGATTTCAACCACATCGCCCGCGGCGGGATTTCCTTCGACACGGTGAATTTCATTACTGAAAATCCATTGATGACCGAGAAGCAGACGGCGTTCTTCGTTTTTTTTAAGAATAACATGTTTCATAATATATTTTCAATTCCATTCTCATACGTTAAAATTATCGGTTCTCCTTCGGTGATGAGAATTGTATGCTCATGCTGGGCAACAAAACTGCCGTCCGGGGTTGATAATGTCCAGCCGTCGCTTTCGGTCTGCACATATTCTGCTTTTGTGGAAATAAATGTTTCGACAGCAACAACTAAATCTTTTTTAAATTTGTTGGTATTTTGTTTGTCTTCGTAACAGGCAATCTCATGCGGAAATTCGTGTAAACTTTTTCCCACGCCGTGGCCGGTAAGATTCTTAATAACCCGAAAATTATTTTTTTTAGCATGTTCAAAAATTATTTTTCCAATCGTTCGAATTTTTTCTCCGTGAACGCATTGCTGAACAGCCAGTTGCAGCGCTTCTTTTGAACATTGCACTAACGGTGCCAGATGATGAATATCTCTTCCGACAATAAGCGAGCAGCCGTTATCGGCAACATAGCCGTTTTGTTCTAATGAAACATCAATATTCAACAAATCGCCTTCGCGCAAAATATTTTTTGCCGAAGGAATTCCATGGGCAGCTTCGTGATTAACGCTGATACAGGTTGCTTTCGGAAAATTGTAAAACTTCATCGGAGCGGAAACCGCGCCGAGTTCTTTCATTAACCTTAAACCGAAAGCATCAAGTTCCAGCGTTGAAATTCCGGGAGAAGCAAAACTGCACATTTCGCGTAAAATTATTGCTGCACTTTTACCGGCAGCAGAGATTCCGTCGGATTCTTTTTGTGAAGTAACCGTCATAGTAAAAAATAGAAAGAATGCAAGGGAGATGCAACAAGCATATACTCTTATGCTGGTTGATATTCTAAAAATATTCCTGCACAATTCACATAAACAAAAGTTCGTCGTGTTTCGTTGAAACTCCTTCTGCTTTTCGGTACATTAGTATTGTATGGAAAATATTAAACTATTTAAGAGCGGCTATGCTGCCATTATCGGCGAGCCGAACGCCGGAAAATCGACGCTTCTCAACTCGCTGCTGCAGCAAAAACTTTCCATTGTTACGGCAAAACCACAGACCACGCGGCATAAAATTTTAGGAATTGTGAACGGCGAACAGTACCAAATTATTCTGCTTGATACACCGGGATTGTTACAGCCGAAATATCGACTGCATGAAGTGATGATGCAGTTTGCCTATTCCGCAATAGCGGATGCTGAAGTAATTCTGCTTATTGTTGATGCGGAGAAAGCCCAACGAAACGTTCTTGATATCGGCAGCAATGTTCTTGCCGATATTCAGAATTCCGGGAAACCGGTTTTTCTGATTGTCAATAAAGTGGATTTGTTAAAAAAAGAAGAAGTGCTTCCGGTAATTGATTCCCTTAAGGAACTGCTGCCGTTTAAAGAAGTCATTCCGCTTTCTGCTTTAAAAAATTTTAACACGTATGAATTGCTTCAATCCATCGTTGAATATCTTCCGAAACATCCTCCCTATTATCCCATGGATATTGCGAGCGATGCGCAGGAGAAGTTTTTTGTCGGCGAAATTATTCGTGAAAAAATTTTTGAGTTGTACCACGATGAAATTCCGTTTTCCACCACGGTTGATATTGTTTCATTTAAAGAACGAACGAAAGGAAAATTTTTTATTTCTGCAGATATTATTGTCGAACGGCAGTCGCAGAAAGGAATTTTAATTGGAAAACAGGGAAAGGCATTGAAGCGTCTCGGCTCGCTTTCCCGGACTGCCATTGAAGAATTTATCGGTCATTCTGTATTTTTGGATTTACATGTAAAAGTAAGAGAAGATTGGCGGGAAACCGATACGATGCTGAAACAATTCGGCTACACAACGGATAATATATAACCGCTTTCGGATGTTCTCAATTATTTTACATTGAATGAAAATAGCCGCTGTTTTAATATGTTCACATGAATGTTTGTAATTACTTCTCGTGCTCTCCGAACCGATTTCTATTTTTTCGCAGCACTGTCTGGAGAAACCGTCAATTGAATCGAAATATTTTCTTTTTCTGTATGGTTGTTCTCGTCTTTCAACAGGCATATTCCTGGGGAGATGAGACACATCGGTTTTTTAATCTGCAGACGATTCGAAATCTTCCGCTTTCTATGCAGATGTTTCGTGACGAAGATTTCTATTTCGGCGACCATGCCGGAGATGCCAATAGAAGAAAATCTTATACTGCTGAAGAAAGCCCGCGGCATTATATTGAACTGGAACGCTATCCTGAATTTTTTCGCGGAGCAATGCCGGCAACGCTTCTTCCGTTGCAGCAGTTATACGGCGAATCCACGGTGGAGAAGAACGGCATTCTTCCCTATGTTATTCTGCAATTAACGGATTCGTTAACACAGACTATCCGCCGGGCAGATTGGCAATTGGTAAAAAAAATTACTGCCGATCTTGGACACTACGTTGCCGATCTTTACTCGCCGTTCAACACCACCACAAATTATGACGGACAGCTGACTCGCAATAACGGAATAAAATGGCGATATGAAATTGAATTAATGAATCGTTATTATAATCAGATTTTTATCAATCGTATTGAACCAGAAATAATTGAAGATCTTCCCACGACAATTTTTTCCGCCTTAACATATTCTTACGCGCGTCTTCCGGCAATTTTAAGAGCTGATAATGAGGCGAAAAAGAAAACAAAAAATATCTATAATTCAGAATATTATTCTCTTCTTTGGAAAAGCTCGTTAAAAACCACCAACGAACTGATACAACAAGCGTCAAATCTATACACAAGAATTTTGTTTACGGCATGGCAGAGAGCAAAAGGGGCAAAAGTTAAATGGTCGCGATTACAAAATGAGCAAACAACATTAAAAGAACCGGAATATCTCGAACCTAACTTTCCCAATCCCTTTAATCCGAAAACAACAATTAAGTATTCTCTGCCGGGAGATTTTTATGTTCGTGTTAGCGTCTTTAATCTTTTCGGGCAGGAAGTAGCGCTGTTATATGAAGGAAATCAATCCGAAGGACGGTATGAATATGTTTTTAACGGCGAACATTTGCCCGGCGGAATTTATTTTGTTCGCCTGCAGATGAATAACCATAGAGAAGCCCGTAAAATGATTTTACAAAAATAATATTGTACGGAAAATTTGATACCGGAATGTTCAGAGATAAAAAATTGTTTTATATCTAAAGCGAAGGAATGATAATGATTACAAAAATCAATCATATCGGAATTGTAGTTAAAAACCTGGGTCTTTCTACAGAAATTTTTGATAAACTGTTTAATCAAAATTCTCCTGAAATTGAGGCTGTTTCTGAACAACAAGCGAACATAGCGTTTTATCCGGTCGGACAGAGTTCCATTGAATTGATAGAATCAACATCTAAGGATTCAACAATTTCAAAATTTATTGAAAAACGGGGAGAAGGAATTCATCATCTCTGTTTGGAAGTTGAAAACATACGAGAAGAAATGAACCGATTAAAAAATTTAGATTTTCAATTTATCAATGAACATCCAACCGACGGCGGAGACGGCTTTCTTGTAGCATTCATTCACCCAAAATCGGCAAACGGCGTATTGATAGAACTTGCACAAAAAAAATAAACGAACGAAATAATTATAATGCAGTAACAGTGAAATCGGGTATTCAAATATCGCTTCAGGATAAATTAGAACTTCAGGATAAGCTGGATAATCTTCCGGCATCTCCCGGCGTTTATCAATTTAAAAACAAAGAGGGAATAATTTTATATGTCGGCAAGGCAGTAAATCTGCGGAATCGTGTCCGTCAGTATTTCCATAAATCACGGAAATTAGAACCGCGCATTGAAATTATGGTATCGCGCGTTTCCGATCTTGAAATTATTCAAACCGATTCGGAAGTTGAAGCGCTGATTCTTGAAGCCAATTTAATTAAACTTCACAAGCCCCGGTATAATGTTAATCTTAAAGATGATAAATCATATCCGTATATCGTTGTCACCAATGAGCCGTATCCGCGGGTGTTTGTTACCAGGCACATGCGTAAAGATGGTTCGCGATATTACGGACCCTACACCGATGTTGCGACGATGCGCTCGGCATTAAAAACCGTTCGCAATATTTTTATGATTCGAAGCTGTAACTATCTTATCACTGCAGATTTTATTGCCAAAAAGAAAGTCCGCGTGTGTTTGGATTACCACATTAAAAAGTGCGAAGGACCGTGTGAAGGATTGGTTTCTCAAGAGCGGTATAATGAAATGATAAAACAAGTTGAGCAGGTTCTCAGCGGAAAAACAAAACCTGTACTGCGCACATTAGAAGCACAAATGAAAGTAGCGGCGGCGGAATTAAAATTTGAAGAAGCCGCACGCATCCGCGACCGCATGCGCCAGCTTGAAGTATATTCTTCAAAACAAAAGATTGTCGATATGGAATTCAACGACCGCGACATTCTTTCGGTTGCACTGGAAGATGATGATGCCTGCGGCGTTATTCTTAAAGTGCGGGAAGGGAAAGTGATAGGGCAGCGGCATTTTTATATGACCAATGTTGAAGGGAAATCGGAAGCTGAAATTGTTGAAACACTTTTGCAGCGCTATTATCTGGATACGGCTGATATTCCCCGCGAGATAGTAATTCCGGTGGAGTTAGAAACAAAAAATACGTTTAACGAATGGCTGCAGCTTCGGCAAAATGAAGGCGTTCATCTTCTCGTTCCTACAAACGGTGAACTGGTAAAGCTGCTTGAGATGTGTAAGAAAAATGCCAAATATTTATTGGATGAATTGAAATTGCAAAAAATGAAGCGAAAAGATTTTGTTCCCGCTGCTGTTTCTTCGCTGCAAAGAGATTTACGTCTTAAAAAATTACCGAGACGGATTGAATGTTTTGATATTTCACATTTCCAAGGGGCAGAAACCGTTGCCTCAATGGTTGTGTTTGTTGACGGGAAGCCGAAAAAAAGCGAATACCGGAAATTTAAAATCCGAAGCGTTGCGCCGAACGAAGTGAATGATTTTGCCAGCATGAAAGAAGTTATCTATCGCCGTTACAAACGCGTGCAGGAAGAAAATCTTGAACTGACCGATTTGATTATGGTTGACGGAGGAAAGGGACAGCTTTCCAGCGCTTTAGAATCGTTGAAAGAATTGAATCTTGAAAATCACCCTATCATCAGTCTGGCAAAGCGCCTTGAAGAAGTTTTTGTTCCTCATGAAAGCGAACCGGTAAGCATTCCGAAAACCTCATCATCGCTGCGGCTGTTACAGCAGATTCGGGATGAAGCACACCGGTTTGCAATAACATTCCACCGTTCGTTACGCGACAAACGGACGCTTCAAACCGAACTGGAACTTATTAAAGGAATCGGGAAAAAGCGCGCTCAGGAATTACTGGAAGTTTTCGGCTCCGTGCAGGGAGTGAAATTTGCAACCCGCGAACAGCTTATAGAAGCCGTTGGAGAAAAAGTGACCGAAAAAATTCTCGAGAATTTCAGTATGGATGAATCCGGCATTACAGAAACAGAAGAAAATTCATTACCAGCCGGGCAAAAAGAATAAACATTTCCTTACGAATTCATTGCATTTCACCGCGAATTCGGCTATATTTTGCATTACAAATTATTAAATAACAACACTTTACATCATTTTCTTGCAGTGAGGAGTTTTACAGCAGTATGGCTATTATGAATAGAATGCGCGACAACATGCCCGCAATCTTAATTGGTTTGGTCGTTGTGTTTCTTATTACCATTATTTTTGAATGGGGAATGGATTATCTGGGAATGCGGCGCGGACCCGGCGATATTGTAGGAATTATCGAAGGGAAAAAAATTACGTACCCGGAATTTTCAGAATTAGTGCGGAAGCAGCTTGAACAATACAAACAGAATTCCGGAAAGGATGCTGACGATGCAACGGTTCGGCAGGTTCGTGAACAGATTTGGAATTCGCTCGTCACTCAAACTCTTCTCGATAAAGAAACCGAGAAAGCTGGTATTACAGTGACCGACCAGGAAATTATCGATTGGGTGCGGGGAGATAATCCTCCGGAATTTTTAGCGCAGCAATTTCGCGATTCCACAGGAACGTTTCGACGAGATGTGTATGAGCAGGCATTAAACGATCCGCGGAATAAAGAAATTTGGATTCAGGTAGAAAGCGCACTGCGCCAGCAGCGCCTTGCGGAAAAAATGCAAAGTGTAATTTTTGCCTCCGTTCGCGCCACCGAAGGAGAAGTGATGGATCGCTTTGTTGACCAGAATACCAAGCTCGATGTTCAATATGCGTTTTTTGACCCGAATAAATTTATTCAAGATAACACGGTGACCATTACAGATGAAGATTTGAAGAAAGTGTATAATGAAAATTCAAATGAGTTTAAACGCCAGGCTGCACGAAAGGTAAAGTATGTGTTCTTCAGTGATAAGCCTTCCGCAAGAGATTCGGAAGATGTGAAAGAGCAAATAGAAGGCGTTTTGAAACAAGCCCAGTCGGGAATTGATTTTCTTGAACTGCAAAAAAGTTACAGTGAAACTTCTCCGCAGCCGGCATTTTATAAACACGGCGTAATGACGCAAGAACGAGAAGATGCAATTTTTAAAGCAAAGCCGGGAGAAATTGTCGGTCCCGTACAAGATGCGGGCGGATACAGTATCTTTAAAATTCTTGAAGAGAAAAAGGGAGACGAAGTTTTTGTAAAGGCAAGCCACATCTTATTAAACGCTTCCACTCCGGAGGCAGAGACTAAAGCGAACACATTAGCAAAAGAATTAATAGCGCGGGCAAAAAAAGGAGAAGATTTTAATTTACTGGCAAAGCAATATTCTACCGAGCCGGCAGCCGCTACAACAGGCGGTGAATTAGGATGGTTCGGCAAGGGGAGAATGGTAAAACCGTTTGAAGAAGCAGCATTTAAAGGACGAGTCGGCGAGATTATCGGACCCGTAAAAACACAATTTGGAATTCATATTATTAAGATTGAGGGAAAAGACAGCCGTGAAATTAAAGTTGCCGCCATTACTCTTCCGGTAGCAGCGAGCAGTCAAACAAAAGATGATGCATTTCAACGCGCTCAGGATTTTGCGTATGTTGCCCGAAAAGGAAATTTTGAAAAGGAAGCTGAGGCTTTTGGATTGAAGATTCAGGAATCACCGGAATTTCAAAAAGGCGGATATATTCCAGGGATAGGATTTAATGAGGCGGCGAATAAATTTGCTTTTAGCGGCAGCCTTGATGATATCAGCGATGCGTTTCAGGTAACAAACGGGTACGCAGTTTTAAAATTATCTGAAGTGAAAAAAGAAGGTATTCGCCCGTTTGATGAAGTGAAAGAATCGCTGAAACCGCGAACCATGCGTAAATTGAAAATGGAACAGCTGAAAACAATTGTTGATAAAAAATATTCAGCATTGGGTCAGGATGGAAATCTTGCGGTATTAAGTTCAGACGCAAATATTTCGGTACAAACGACCGGTGAATATTTAGCAAGCGGAAATATTCCGACCGTCGGAAGGGAATATGCCTTTACCGGGAAAGCTCTTGAAGCGCCGATAGGAAAAATTGCTTCACCGATTGACGGAAACCGCGGGTATTATCTGCTGAAAGTTCTCAGCAG
>JACFMZ010000035.1 GCA_019455105.1 Bacteroidota bacterium
CTGGTAGCGTGAATAACCTCCAAATATTTTACACAACAAATAAGACTTGACCATTGATTATTGTTTGCATACAAGTAAAACTAACCAAGTTTTTTTAGAAGCCAAAAAACCTTCTGAGGATTTAGATAAACATCAAGACCAGATATTAGGATATTCATTTCGTCATGGTGTAAAATTATCTGTTTTATCAAATGGTATAACTTGGTCGTTTTTCTTGCCGTTAGCAGAAGGAAAATGGGAAAACAGAAGATTTTATACGGTAGATATTTTGGAACAAGATTCCGATGAAGCGGTTTCAAGGATTATTGATTTTCTTTCAAAAGAAAATGTTGCTAATGGTGAATCTATAAAAAATGCGGAAAAGTTATTAGCAGGTAAAAAACGAAGTGAAATAATTGCTAATAGTATTCCTGATGCTTGGAATCGCATAATTAGTGAACCTGATTCACTTTTAATAGATCTAATTGCAGAGCGTACGAATAAAATTTGTGGGTACCAGCCATCTAAAGAAGATTTAGATTTATTTTTTAATCGCAATTCCAATCGTCTTTTGTTATCGCCAGAAGATGAAGAACCAACAGAAGAAGAAATCGAAAATGTAACGATTAATAAAAAACAGAATATCTCTACAACTGTTGATATGGGGAAAATTGATGTACCTGAAAATTTGAAAGTCAGTGAAGATGAACTAGTTAAAGATATTGTTAGAACATTACAATCTTTGGGCGGTCGTTCAAGAAAATCACAGGTAGAAGAAATTATTTGGAAAAAACGAGAACAAACATTTTTGCATCCACATTGGCAGCAATATGTATCGTACGGTGTTCCACGATGGCGACATAATATTGCTTGGGCAAAAGAAGCTGCAAAGAAAAAAGGTTTATTAAAGTGGCCACATGAATCTGGGCGTGGAATTTGGGAGTTAACGCAAAAAGGTAAAACATTTAAATTTTAATCTGTGAAAATTAATAAAATGTATGGCTAAAGTTTTTTATAAAAAAAATATCAAATAAAAGGAAAAACCAACATGAAAATCCACGAATATCAAGGTAAAGAAATTCTTCGGAAATACGGCGTCGCCGTTCCCCGCGGAAAAGTTGCATTCAGTGTCGATGAAGCCGTCAGCGCGGCAAAAGAACTCGGCGGAAATGTCTGGGTGGTGAAAGCACAGATTCATGCCGGAGGAAGAGGAAAAGGAGGCGGTGTGAAAGTGGCAAAAAGTATTGATGAAGTAAAACAATACGCATCGCAAATTTTGGGAATGCAGCTGGTAACGCACCAAACCGGACCGGAAGGGAAAAAAGTAAAACGGCTGCTCATTGAAGAAGGGGCGAACATTGCGAAAGAAATGTATGTCTGCGTGCTGCTTGACCGCGCCCGCTCAATGAATGTTGTGATGGTCTCCACCGAAGGGGGAATGGAAATTGAAAAAGTAGCGGAAGAAACTCCGGAAAAAATTATTAAAGAACATGTTGATCCGTCGGTTGGGTTTCAGGCGTTTCAGGCGAGAAAACTTGCCTTTGCACTTGGTTTATCGGGCGATGCGTTTAAGAATGCCGTAAAATTTTTAACGGCACTCTATAAAGCATACGAAGCAACAGATGCTTCCCTCTTTGAGATTAATCCGCTTGTTATTACCAAAGAAGGAAATGTGCTTGCGCTTGATGCCAAAGTAAATTTCGACGATAACGCTCTCTATCGTCATCCGGAATATGCCGAACTTCGCGATCTTGATGAGGAAGAACCGCTGGAAATAGAAGCGTCAAAATCCAATCTCAATTATATTAAACTCGACGGCAATGTCGGCTGTATGGTAAACGGCGCGGGGCTGGCAATGGCGACAATGGATATTATTAAACTTGCAGGCGGCGAACCGGCTAACTTTCTTGATGTGGGGGGCGGAGCCAATGCAACAACTGTTGCCAACGGATTTAAAATTATTCTTGCCGATAAAAATGTAAAAGCTATTCTCATTAATATTTTTGGCGGAATTGTGCGCTGCGACCGCGTTGCCAACGGTGTGGTTGAAGCGGCAAAAGTTGTGGATGTAAAGATTCCGATTGTTGTCCGTCTTGCCGGAACAAATGCGGATATTGCCGCCGATATTTTGAAAAATTCCGGAATGAGTTTTCTTGTTGCGGAAAATTTATCCGATGCGGCAGAAAAAGTTACGAGCGCGTTGGCGGCGTAAAAAATAATGTTCAGAGATTAATTTATCATGAGAAGATGTGAAAACTCACCATAAAATAGTTAATGGAGATAGCAGACAAATGGCGGAATTATCAGATAATTCCGTGCATTTAGTTATTACTTCTCCGCCATATTGGCAACTAAAAGATTATGGGACAGAAAACCAAATCGGATTTCACGATAGTTATGAAAATTACATTAACAACTTAAATTTAGTATGGAAAGAATGTTACCGAACTTTGCATAATGGTTGTAAGTTGTGTATAAACATCGGAGATCAATTTGCTCGCTCGGTTTATTATGGACGTTACAAGGTCATTCCAATTCGTGAAGAAATTATCAAATTTTGTGAAAATATTGGATTCGACTATATGGGTGCAATTATTTGGCAAAAAGTCACAACATCCAATACAACGGGTGGCGGTGTGCAAATGGGATCATATCCATATCCAAGAAATGGAATTTTAAAATTAGATTATGAGTTTATTCTGATTCTAAAAAAACTTGGAGCTTCACCCAAGCCAACAAAAGAACAAAAAGAACTTTCTAAAATGACTGCAGAAGAATGGAATACTTTTTTTGCGGGACATTGGAACTTTGCAGGAGCAAGACAGAATAATCATATTGCGGTATTTCCTGGTGAACTGCCAAAACGATTGATAAAAATGTTTTCGTTTGTTGGCGAAACAATTCTTGATCCCTTTGCAGGAAGCGGAACAACTTCATTTGCTGCAAAAAATTTGGACCGAAACTCAATTGGTTACGAAATCAATCCTGAGTTTATTCCAATGATAAAAGAAAAATTGGAGATTCATCAAAAAGATTTGAATGAAACCACTTACGAATTTGTAAAACAGAAAGAAATCCCAACAGACTTTGAAAAAGAAATCCAAGAACAATCTTATATTTTTAAAGATCCGCATATACTTGATAAAAAAATTGACGTAAAGAAATTACAGTTTGGTTCTAAAATCGATAAAAATAGCACAACAAAGCGAGAAGAACTTTTTACGGTAAAAGAAGTTATTAGTTCCGAAAAAATACGGTTAAACAACGATTTAACGGTAAAACTTATTGGCATTAAAGAAGATCCAATTGTTAATGGAAAGGCAAAAACTTTTCTTGTTGATAAAACGAAGGGTAAACGAGTTTTTTTGAGATATGACAATGTGAAATATGACAATGAGAATAATTTACTCTGCTATCTTTATTTAGAAAATAAAACATTTATCAACGCACATTTAATTAAAAATGGTTTAGCGCAAGTAGATGGTAATTTTAATTTTAAATATAAAGATAAATTTTTAAATCTCTGGCGGCAACATAATGGCTAAAGAATGGATTCTAAATAGCGCGATGAATCGCTTTCAATTAAATTTTAAGCGAAATGTTGGTCCAACATCGGAATCCATTAGAAAATGTTCTCCAAAAACTCTTGACGAATGGAGAGATTATTATTTTACGAATGTTAAACCGAAGGAACACATTGAAGGATTAGGACGTAAACTTTATATAAAAATCACCGAAGTAATTCAATCTGAAGTTACCGAAATTACGGAGCAGGACTGTGTTGACTATATGATACAACTGGTCATAAATAGAACTTTTGACGGCTATATGACCGAAATACAAACTGTTTATGGACAATTACAAAAAATATTGGATGTTCAAATAAAACCTGCTCCGGATGAGTGGGACAGATTGTTTAATGTTGATTTTTTTATTCAAATAAAAGAGAAATTTATAGGATTACAAATCAAACCGATAAATAGCGGCATACAGTTGCCTGAGATTTTTAAGGAATACGCTTTACAAGAACAATCTCATCAAAAATTTACTGAAGTTTTTGGCGGTAAAGTGTTCTACTTGTTTTCAGCCAAAGTAGGGGAAAAAAAAGAAATTCAGAATAAAGAAGTGATCAATGAAATAAATATAGAAATCAAACGACTCGAACAACTGTAATACAATCTTTCAATGTCAATCAATTCAAAATACCAAGCCGTTATTGGCTTAGAAGTTCACGCCCAGCTTTCCACAAAGACAAAAATTTTTTGCGGATGTTCCAACAAGTTTGGAAGCGCACCGAATTCTAATGTCTGTCCCGTCTGTCTTGGAATGCCGGGTGTGCTTCCGGTTTTAAATAAAGAAGTTGTTGAATATGCAATCCGTTTGGGACTTGCGGTGAATTGTTCCATCACAACGAAATCAATTTTCGCACGAAAAAATTATTTTTATCCCGACCTTCCGAAAGGGTATCAAATCTCTCAATATGAAGAACCGATCTGCCGAAATGGATTTGTTGACATTGAACTTGCCGACGGAACAAAAAGGCGCATCGGCATTACGCGCATTCACATGGAAGAAGATGCCGGAAAATCAATTCACGATGCGGGGAGCGAAACGCTGGTGGATGTGAATCGCTGTGGAACGCCGCTGCTGGAAATTGTGAGCGAACCGGAAATGCACAGCGCGGAAGAAGCGGGAAAATATCTTTTCGCAATTTGGCAGACGGTAAAATATTTAGGCATTTGCGACGGTAATTTGGAAGAAGGAAGTTTGCGATGCGATGCGAATGTATCCGTGCGAATGAAAGGAGAAACGAAACTCGGAACGAAAACTGAATTGAAAAATATGAATTCGTTCCGCAATGTTGAGCGGGCGATTGAATATGAAATTGCGCGGCAGATTGAAGTGATTGAAGAAGGCGGAACAATTATCCAGCAGACCTTATTATGGAATGCCGAAAAAAATATTGCCGCACCGATGCGAAGCAAAGAAGAAGCGCACGATTATCGCTATTTCCCCGATCCTGATTTGGTGCCGGTGTTGGTAAACGATGAATGGATTAATGCAGCTGCGCAAAATCTTCCTGAACTTCCTGCAAAACGAAAAGTAAGATTCATCACCGAATATTTATTGCCGGAGTATGATGCAGAAATTCTCACTCAGGAACGAACAACAGCAGATTTTTTTGAAACAACGCTTACTGGTTTAACGAAGAAAAATCCTGAAACCTACAAAGCCGCAAGCAACTGGGTAATGAACGACGTTCTGCGCGTAATGAATGAAGGAAAGACAATTCACCCGGAACATCTGTCATCGCTGATAAATGCTATTCAAAGCGGAACCATCTCCGGAAAAATTGCTAAAGAAGTATTTGAAGAAATGTCGGCAACACATGAGTCCCCCGAAATTATTATCAAGAAAAAAGGATTGGTGCAAATTTCCGACACGGGCGCGATTGAAAAAGAAATTGAATCAATCCTCGCTAAATTCCCAAACGAAATTGCGCGATTTAAAAGTGGTGAAGCAAAATTGATGGGATTTTTTGTCGGCGAAACAATGAAAGTGATGAAAGGAAAAGGAAATCCGAAAATTATTAACGAGATCTTAGCAAAGAAATTAAAAAACTAAAATTCATCTCACGCAAAGACGCAAAGTAATTTTACTATTCTTTGCACCTTGACGGCTTTGCGTGCAACTCTATGGACAACTTATGCGAAAAAAAATTATTGCCGGAAACTGGAAAATGAATAATGATATTTTCCAAACAACTGATTTACTAAACGGTTTAAAAGAAAAAATATCATCGTCAGAACATCTTGTTATTGTGTGCCCTCCCTTTACATCGCTGGTTGTGGCACAGCAGCTTCTGAAAAATTCACCGATTAAGCTCGGAGCGCAGGATGTTTCTCTGTTCGACAGCGGCGCGTATACCGGAGAAATATCTGTCGGTATGCTGAAAGCCGCCGGATGTTCGTATGTTATCGTCGGTCATTCAGAGAGAAGACAATATCACGGCGAGACAAATGAAATAATAAACAAAAAAGCAAAAAAAGTGTTGGATGCCGGATTGATTCCGATTATTTGCATCGGCGAAACATTAGACGAGCGTGAAAAAGGAATCACCGATCAAATTCTGACAACACAAACAAAAGGAGTGCTGGCGGATTTTTCCAACGCAGAAGTAGAAAAATCAATTATTGCCTATGAGCCGGTTTGGGCAATCGGAACAGGGAAAACTGCAACAAAAGAACAAGCCGAAGAATCGCACCAGCTTATTCGCAAAGTTATTTCCCAAATGTATTCGTGGGCGACAGCTGAAAAAGTGATCATTCAATACGGCGGAAGCGTGAAATCGGAAAATGCAAAAGAGCTTCTCTCCCAGCCGAATATTGACGGCGCGCTGGTCGGCGGAGCCTGCTTAAAGGCAGATTCGTTTGCCGCGATTATAACGGCAGTGTAATATTCTGTAAAAAAGTTAAAAACCCTCAAATTTTGCTAATTTTGGGGGTTTTTTATTTTCCATTTGGTACCAGCCGATTCGTGTATTATATTGTAGTGTTTTTTGAGAAACCTATAGAACATTCAGAAAACAAACACATTATAAAAACGTTGATTGACATAATTATTTCTACACACTTTAGGAAATTAGCTCATCTCTTTGTTTCGCTATTCCTTCCCATTCTCCTTTTTTCTCAACCGGTTATCTATGAAAATGGTAATCCTTCGCGTGCGGATATTACCGGGCACACTTCTGTTACCCGCTCTATAATAGATTTAGCCGGAGAGTGGGAATATTCATTAAACGACGGCGTTGCGTGGATGCCGATTGTTATTCCTTCTGCTATGGAATATGAAGGGAAAATAATTTTCCGGCGCAAATTTGAAATAAGTGAAGAGCTTGCTGAGACGAAAAATTTTGAGCTGAATGCGTACGGTATTAATTACAGCGCTGAAATCTATATCAATGAAACGTATGTTGGGAAGCATGAAGGCGGTTATACTTCTTTTTCAATAAGCGTTCCGGAAAATATTATTCAAGTCGGAAAAGAAAATATTATTCGCATTGTGGTGAACAGTGCATTAAATTTTTCTTCGACGCTTCCGGTGCGGCAGCAGGTCTTCGGCTGGAAAAATTATGCGGGTATATTCCGGGATATTTTTCTTGTTGCCACGCCTCGTGTTTGGATTGACAACGCTGTCATTAAAATTGAAGGTATTGACCCGAAAACCGTAACACTGGGAATTCATACCGTTGTTTCCGCAAAAAAATTATCTTCCGATTCATCGCTCATCGGAAAATCATTTGTTATTTCCGCCGAAGCCATTGAACTTTCCACCGGCAGCACTGCGAATAAAATTCTTTACTCGTCGGTCTCTCCCGAAGACAACCGCGATATTGAACAGTCATTTTCAATCTCAATTACCAATCCGAAATTGTGGAGCCCTGATTCTCCGGAATTGTATTTAATAAAAATTTCAATTTCTCATCAGGAAGGGAAAACGTATTCGCTTGTCGATCAGTTTTCCGTTACAACGGGTCTTCGGACGATTGTAAAAAATAACAATCAGCTTCTTCTGAACGGCGTACCGCAAGAGCTTAACGGTGTAGTATGGATTGAAGATTCATATTCACGCGGCAGTTCAATTTCGTATGAAGAGATGGAACGTGATGTTGCGCTGATAAAAAATCTCGGTGCCAATGCCGTGCGTGTCGGATTTCATCCGCCGCACCCGTATTTTATTCAGCTGTGCAATAAGTACGGTCTGTTTGTTTTTGAAGAACTGCCGCTTTTTGAAATTCCGGCGGCCATTGCCCTAAAAGAAAATTATACAGTATTAGCAAAAAATTATTTAAAAGAGATGATTCAGCGGGATGTCAACAATCCTTCGGTGATTGCGTGGGGTCTTGGTGAAGGGATGGGAGAGACAGGAAAAGGGCACAATGCGCTTATTAAAGAATTGCATGAGTCGGCAAAATCTCTTGATGATCGGCTGACCTATTATATCGGGAGAGTTCCGAAATCAGTGGAGGCAGAAAGTTTTACGGATATCATCGGCATTTCAATTTTTGGAAATACTTTAAACGCCTTTCAATCGCGGTTAAAAGAATTAAAACGGACTCACCCGGAACAAATTCTTATTGCCGCCGGATACGGAAAAGAAGCGGAACTGAACAATCATGGCGGGTACAACGATCCGTTTTCGCAGGAAAATCAAGCGCGGTATGTTCTTCAACATTATACTGCCGTAAAAGAATCAAAAATTTCCGGCGGCTTTGTGTGGGCGTTTAATGATTGGCGCAGCGCCCGGCCGATTTTGCGCGTTCCGCTGGAAGATCATACGGTGCAGTCGTTCGGTATGGTTGAGTTAGATCGAAAAAAGAAAACGACGTATGATATTATTCGTTCGGCATATCATGGAGAAAAAGTAACTGCGCTTCCTGCCGGTACGTACGTTCACCCGCTTCCGTATGTTTATGTTGTTTCTGGATTGGCATTGTTAATTCTTTTTGCCTGGTTTCTTAACAACAGCAGAAGATTTCAGGAAAGCGTCGTTCGCGGATTAGTCCGCACGCACAATTTTTATTCCGATATACGCGACCAGCAGTTATTGCCGCTCGGCTACACTGTTTTTCTCAGCTTTATTATTTCGCTCACCATCGGAATTGTGCTTTCAAGTATTTTTTATCACTACCGCGCCAATGCAATTTTGGATTACGCGCTGTCGCTGGGTGTCATAAATTTTCTTAAAGGAATTCTTATTCAAATGGCATGGAATCCGCTGCTGTGCATTCTCTATATTGCGGCATTTATGCTTCTTTGGTTTTTGGCTGTTACGGTGCTGATAAAACTTCTTTCATATATGGTAAAAGTGCGTATTTTTATTTCTCACGCCTACACTATTGCCGTCTGGCCTGCTCTTCCGTATATCTTGTATCTTCTTGTTGCCATGATTCTGTATCGAATTATGGAAAGCGATCCGTATGTAATTCCGGTCCTCATTTCAATTGCTATTCTTACACTGTGGATTTTTATTCGAACGCTGAAAGGCATCTCTGTTCTCTTTGTTATCTATCCGACAAAAGTGTATATGGTCGGAACAATTATCGTCATTATTCTTCTGGCGGGTCTGTACGGCGCATTAGATTATACGCGGTCGTTTTCCATTTACGGCAGATACTTTATTGATTCTATCGTGCCGTTCCTTAATTGAGTTCAAAAAAAATAATTCATGTATTTATCGAAGCTTGAAATCGTCGGTTTTAAATCCTTTGCGAACAAAATGAATTTGTCGTTCGATGCAGGAATTACGGCAATTGTCGGTCCGAACGGATGCGGAAAAACCAATGTGGTGGATGCCATTCGCTGGGCGTTGGGCGAGCAGAAACCGAGCACGCTTCGTTCCGATAAAATGGAAGATGTTATTTTTAACGGAACGAAAAACCGCAAGCCGCTCGGCATGGCGGATGTTTCCTTGACCATTCAAAATACCAAAGGCATTCTTCCTTCGGAATATTCCGAAGTGGTGATAACCCGCCGTGTCTTCCGCTCCGGTGAAAGCGAATATTATTTGAACAAGACGCTCTGCCGTTTAAAAGATATTAAAGATTTGTTTATGGATACCGGCATGGGCTCCGATGCGTATTCGGTTATTGAATTGAAAATGATCGAAACCATTCTCAGCGACAAAGCCGATGAACGGCGGAAACTTTTTGAAGAAGCTGCCGGCGTTACAAAATATAAACAGAGAAGAAAAGAAGCGTACAGAAAACTCGATGCCGTTCAGCAGGATTTGCTCCGCGTGAACGATATCGTCAAAGAAGTTCAGAAAGCCGTTAATTCGCTGGAGCGGCAGGCAAACAAAGCGGAGCAATATAATATCCTTTCCCGGCAGCTTCGTGAAAAAGAAATTATCTTGTTCGAGCGCGAATATGCTGAAATTCTTTATTCCGTTGAGCCGCTGCGAACGCAGCTTGTTACTGCCGTTGACGAGAAACAAAAACTGAGCGATGAACTTTCTGCCGAAGAGTCGCTGCTGGATACGCTCCGCGAAGAACTTTCCGAGATGGAAGAAAAAATGAACGATGTTCAGCTGGAAGTAAATAAATTTCAGCAGAAGATTAATCTCGCGCAGCAGGCAAGAGTAAAAGCATCGGAAAGAAATATTTCGCTGAACGAAGCGATTGACCGGTATGAAAAAGAAAAAATTGAACTGCTGGAACAGGTAAAGCAGTTAGAACCGCGCGTTGCCGAATTAAAGAAGTTGATTGATGAAACTCATGGTAACGTTCAAAAATCCGCAGCGCAGTATTCTGCAAAGAAAGAAGAACTCGATGCTTTCACTGCTCAGGTGGATGAAAAGAAAGCCGAAGTAAAATCGGCGCGGGATGAAGTCATCGGGTTTCTTCATCGTCTTTCCGAACAACGAAATCATTACGAACGGGCGAAAGCGCGCTTAGAAAATATTAACGGCAGATTGGAATACTCTTCAGAGGAAACATCGCTCTATCAGGAAGAAATTCAGACGGCAATAAAAAAAGTTTCTGAATTAAGCGCTGAAGACCGCGAGTTTCGCCGTCAATTTACGGAGGCAGAACAGAAAGCGTATTCGGCAGAAAATGAATTAAACCGGCTTCGTTCCACCGTAGAACAACTTCGCCATAAAGAAATTGAAAATCGTTCATCTATTGAACGGAAGCGCTCTCGCTTGGAATTTCTGCAGGGATTGATAGAAAGCAACGAAGGATTTTCCGAAGGAGTAAAATTTCTTCTCTCATTTAAAGAATGGAATAACGGCGCACAGACAACCATTGCCGATGTAATTTCGACAGAAGCAAAATACCGTTTGGCAATTGAAGCGGCGCTCGGCGATGCCGCCGGATATATTATTGTGCAGTCTCCCGCCGATGCGCACCGCGGTGTTGAATTATTACGCGAGCATAACAAGGGCAGAGCGGCATTTATCAGTCTGCAGAACGTTCCGAAACTTCCGGCAAAAGAAAAATCAAAACCGAACAATAATCATTTCGTAAAAGCGGCGGAAATAATTTCTACCGAAGAACAATATCTGCCGCTTTTTAATTTTTTACTGGATGAAACATATATCGTTGAGACTGTGCAGTCCGCAGAAGATCTTATCCGTTCAAATGCCAATGCCGTCTGCGTAACGCTGGACGGGGAAATGATTACCGGCAAAGGAATTTTAAAAGGGGGAAGTTTACGGGCGGAAGACGGCGGAATCATCGGCAAGCAGAAGCAGATTGAAGAATTGCAGAATGAAATTGCCCGCTTAGAGCAGGAGCGAAGCGATATAAAAAAATCTCTTCTTGAAAAAGAGAACGCTATCGCCGCCATGGATATTAAAACGCTCTACGATGCGGCAAAAAAAATTGAACAGCAGATGACTGCCGTTGAAATGCGGATTGCCCAGATTGAATACGAGAAAAAACGCATTAACGAAAATATTCAACGGAATGATTCTGAAAATGCGCGACTGCACGAAGAAATGCTGACGCTGCAGCATGAAATTGAAATTCATCAGCCGGAAATTGATGCGCTGGAAAAACAAAAATCAACGGCGGAACAGCAGTCCGGCGCGGCGGCGAGCGAATTAGAAACTATGGAAGTGATGTGGAATGAATTTTCAAAAGTTGCCGCCGATGCGCAGTTAGAAATGATGCAGCTGGAAAATGAAGAGAAGAACTACGCGCGGGAACGCGAATATACTCTTGCCACAATTTCGAGCCTGCAGTCTAACTATAAGCAGCGGGAAAACGCTATCGCTGTGTCGCAGGAGGAAATATTGCGTATTAACGGCGAACTGCTTTCTAATGCCGGCGAGCTTGAAGAATTAGAAAACCATTTAAAAGAAATTGTTGAACGAAAGCGCACGGTAACAAGCGAGTACAATGCAAAGCGCACTGCCTCTCACGAGCTTGAATTAAAATTAAAAGATGCCCGCCGCCTGCGCGATTCTTCCTTAAGTTTATCGCACGAATTGGAAATGAAAATTTCCGAGCTGACAATGCGCGCCGAAAACCTTGTTCAGCGGGCAAAACAAGAATTTGAATACGAGCTGGTGCTGAAAGAATTTTCACCGGAAGAGCCTTTCAATCTCAGCGAAGCAAAAGAAGAAGCGCAGCAGATAAAAGAAAAAATACATTCTCTCGGCGCCGTGAACTTTGCCGCCTTCGAAGAATTTAAATCCGAAAATGAACGTCTCGAATTTATTTCTCATCAGCGGGACGATTTGATTGAATCGGAAAAAACATTGGTGCAGACCATTGAAGAGATAAATAATACGGCAAAGCGAGAATTTTTATCAACCTTTGAAAAAATCCGGGAAAATTTTATTATCACATTTAAAGGATTGTTTGATGAAGGGGACGAGTGCGATCTGCAGCTGGAAAAAGATGTTGATCCGCTGGAAGCACGAATTGAAATTACCGCTAAGCCGCGCGGCAAAAGACCCACTTCCATTGATCTTCTTTCCGGAGGAGAAAAAACGCTCACGGCAATTGCGCTGCTGTTCGCTATTTATCTGGTGAAACCGAGCCCGTTCTGTATTCTCGATGAAGTTGACGCGCCGCTGGATGATTCAAATATCGACCGCTTTACGCGCATTATTCGGAAGTTCAGCGACAATACGCAGTTTATTGTTGTTACGCATAATAAGCGGACAATGGAATCAGCAAATGCAATGTACGGCGTAACGATGGAAGAGCAGGGAGTATCGAAACTTGTTTCTGTCCGCTTTAATGAAAATAAAATTGCAATCAATTAACTCTCCGTGAAAGAGCAATTAACATATATTGTTTATACCGATTTTGACGGAACCATTACGGTTGAAGATATCGGCGATAAACTGTTTCAGCATTTCGGCGACGGAAAAGAATGTCTGCGAAATTTTAAACTCTATACGGAAGGGAAAGTCAGCGCGCGCGATTGCTGGAAGAATTCCTGTAAAACACTCCGATCCGTCTCACAATCGGAATTTATAGACTTTGCCGTGCAGCAGGAAATTGACAGATATTTCCCTTCATTTATAAAATATTGTGAAGAGAAAAATATTCCCGTGCAGATTCTCAGCGACGGATTTGATGCTTACATTGATCCTATTCTTGCACAAAACGGTTACGGCGCGCTTCCGAGATTTTGCAATACGCTTCAATTCCATTCTGACGGAACAATAGAACCGCATTTCCCGTTTACCGATTCGGAATGTATTCAATGTGCAAACTGCAAGCGCAATCATCTTCTTTCTCGAACTTCAGATTCTCAGGTAATTGTGTATATCGGCGACGGATATTCGGACCGCTGTCCCGTGCAATTTGCGGATATTGTATTTGCAAAAAATTCTCTTGTTGCCTACTGTGAAGCGCAAAATATTACCTATCACCGGTTCGTAACATTTTATGATGTGCTTTCGGTATTTTAAAAAATTGTTGAAACTCAAAAACCAAAAAAGCGGCTAATGGCGGAACACGCCCGGAAAGAAGTGTATTTGCAAGGATGAATATGGATATTCGTTTAAAAATTTTTGAATTACGCAGCTACACGCCGATTCCGTTTATTATTGTGATGCTTGTGTACGCACAGCCGACTCTTGAAACATTGATTGCCGGTTTTGCACTGGCGTCGGCAGGAGAGGCGCTTCGGTTTTGGGGTGTTGCGATTGCCGGAAGTGAAACACGAACTACCGGCAATGTCGGCGCAACAAATTTAATTACCGATGGACCGTTCGGCTATGTCCGCAATCCGTTGTATGTCGGAAATATTTTAATGTATGTCGGAATCGGCATCATGTCCAACGCGCTTATGCCGTGGCTGCCGCTTGCGGCGCTTCTTTTTTTTATTGTTCAGTATCAGCTTATTGTTTCGCGGGAAGAAGAACATTTGCGGCAGGCATTTGCCGATGAGTATCCGAGCTATGTTGAACATGTTCCGCGGTTCGTTCCGCGCCTGACGAAGTATGTCGGCGAACACTCGTTTCATCGCAAAGCAGATTTTCAACGAGGATTTCAATCGGAAACACGAACGCTGCAGGCATTTGCGCTGTTAACGCTGATCATTTTTGTTCAATATATCTTCGGCAGGTAATGAAACGATTGATGATTATAGCGGGGGAGGCATCGGGCGATGTACACGGCGCCGGAATTGTCCGCGAATTTAAAAAGCAGTTTCCTGCGGCGGAGCTATTCGGCATCGGCGGCGATAAGATGATACGGGCAGGATTTAAAGCAATCTTCCATGTCCGCGAGATGTCGTTTATGGGTTTTGTGGAAGTTATAAAACATCTGCCGTTAATTCGTTCCGTAGAAAAAACGTTAACACAGCTTCTTCGCATTATGAAGCCCGATGCGGTACTGCTGATTGATTACCCGGGATTTAATTTACGCTTTGCGCGAATCGTAAAAAAATTCGGAATAAAAGTTTTTTATTACATCAGTCCGCAGGTTTGGGCATGGAAGAAAAAACGGGTGAAGAAAATGAAAACGGTCATTGACGAAATGTTCTGCGTCTTTCCGTTTGAAGTGCCGATTTATGAGCACGAACAAATTCCCGTAAAATTTGTCGGACACCCGCTGATGGAAGAAATTGAACCGCCGATCTCGAGAGAAAATTTTTGCAAACGCAATGCGCTTGATCCGCAGAAAGAAATTATTGCTCTTATTCCCGGGAGCCGGAAGCAGGAAATTGAAAATCTTTTTTCTGTAATGGTGCGCTCTGCCATGGAGCTTTCTGGAGGAAGAAGCAATGAAATTGTGGTTGCCGCAGCACCGAATATGCCGCTGGAATTGTATCAAAACTATTTGCCGCCGAATGCGCGCGTAACATTTGTTCAGCATGCCGCCCATGAAGTAATGGCTCATGCGAAATTTGCTTTTGTTACTTCCGGAACCGCGACACTGGAAACCGCAATACTCGGCACGCCGATGATTGTGGTGTATCGAACGTCATGGCTTACGTATGCCATTGCCCGGTTTATTGTTAAGATTGAACATATTAGTCTGGTGAATATTGTTGCCGGAAAGAAAATTGTTCCGGAATTGATACAGTATAATGCCGTCGTATCAAAATTAGTTTCAACGGCAAAGGAAATTCTTGTTCCCGAAACCTATAACACCATGAAAGCCGAGTTGAACGAACTGACGAAGAAATTAGGAAGAGCTGGCGCTTCAAAAAATGTTGTTGATGCCATTGTTGCCGCGGTATGAATGTAAAAGAAAAAATTCTTCCGGCATTCCTGCGTCGAATCGGCTGGCGGATTGTGTTAGGATGGTGTGCATCGCTTCGCATAACGTTCTTTAACAGCGAGAAATTTAACGACCTGCGAAAAAAGAATGAGCGGTTTGTTGTAGCGTTCTGGCACGGTTCAATGCTTCTCGGGTGGTTTCTTCATAAACCGCGAAAGAATGAAAGAATTTCTGCCTTGGTCAGTCAAAGTAAAGACGGCGTGTATCTTTCAACGGTGTTGGAAAAATGGAACTATACGCTGATACGCGGATCGAGCCACATCGGCGGAAAAGAAGCAATGCAGTTAATGACTGAAACCGTTACAGAGGGAATGTCCATTGCAATTACTCCCGACGGTCCAACCGGTCCGATGCATAGAATGAAAATGGGAGCAGTACGATTAGCGCAGAAAACTCACGTTCCGTTAGTGCTGTGCGGAATTGCAATGAAGAGAAAAAAACATATACGAAGCTGGGATAAATTTGAAATTCCGATGCCGTTTTCAAAAGCCGCGGTGGCATACAGCGATCCGATTTTCATTTCGGAAGAATTGCAGGGCGAACCCCTGAATGTCGTGTTAGCAGAATTTGAAAATCAGATGAATGCCTTAACGCGTACTGCGGAGAGTTTGTTGTGAAACCGATACCGGCGCTTTTGCCTCTTTCGTGGATTTACGGCAGCGTAATGCAGTTGAGAAATTTGTTCTTTGATATGAAGTTCATAAAAACGGAGCGGGTGAATATTCCCGTTATCAGTATCGGAAATATAACAGCGGGCGGAACAGGAAAAACACCGTTTGTTGAAATGACTGCCCGCTTGCTTCAGGAGAATGGAAAAAAAGTTGCTGTCATCAGCCGGGGCTACGGAAGAACAAGCAAAGGATTACAGATTGTCAGCGACGGCGAAAAAATACTCTGCGATGCTGCTGCCGGCGGAGATGAAGCCGTGCTGCTGGCGGAAAAGCTGCCGCAGGCGGTTGTGATTGTCGATGAAATCCGTTTTCGGGGGGCAACAACAGCCGCAGAAAAATTTCATGCAGATGTTATTCTTTTGGATGATGGATTTCAACATCGGAAACTCTACCGCAATTTGGATATCGTCCTGAATGATTCGCAGCACTCTGCTTTTGCTACTCCGATGCTTCCTGCGGGATTCCGCCGGGAGCCGATACGCGGATTAAAAAGAGCCGATGCTGTTGTGTGGACAAAGCTGAATGAAAAAGATATTTCGCAGGATGAATTGCAAAAAGTAAGCGGAAAGAAAATTTTTTCCAGTTCGTTTGAGCCGGTTGCATTAGAAGGAGTTTTTATAGAAAAGATAATTCCTCTTGAACAGTTAAAAAGAAAACCGGTGTTCGGTTTTTGCGGAACGGCGCAGCCGGAAAATTTCAAAAAAACGCTGCAGGATTTAGAAATGCTGGTAATGAAGTTTAGAAGTTTTCCCGACCACCATCTCTATACCAAAGAAGATGCGCTTTCTCTTTTTGACGATTGGAAATCCATGTCTTCCGGAATTGTGCTGACAACGGAAAAAGATGCCGTGAAATTTCGGAAATTTGAAACAGAATTTTACCGCGTTCCCCTCTTTACCGTGAAGATGAATGTCCGCATTCATCAGCCGGAAGAATGGAAGAAGATGATTTTAGAAGCAGTAAAACAATGAAAATTGGTATTACCGACTGCAAAAATAACGAGAAGCAGGAACTCTACAGCCGCTGGTTGAAATCGGTTGATGCGGAAACAGAGTGTATTGTACTTTCTCCTTGGAATGAAGATGATGCAGAAACCTGCAGCGGAATACTTTTTACCGGTGGAGCTGATATTGATCCGGAATTATCGCAGGCGAAACCGGCAACCCTTGTAAAAAAAATAGATCGGGAGCGGGATGATTTTGAGATTCGCTTGTTGAAGAAAAATTTGAATCGAAACATTCCCATTCTCGGTATTTGCCGCGGTATGCAGCTTGTTAATGTGGGGTTAGGCGGCTCGTTGTTTGCCGATTTGGAATATGAGCAATTCAAAAAGCACGACAGTGAAAAAGACGAACCGGAAAATATTCATCCAATAAGCATTGTTGAGCAATCCGCGCTTCATGCAATTGTTCAGCGTAATGGAGGAAGTGTAAATTCCTATCATCATCAAGCTGTAAAGATGGCTGCGCCGGAATTCATTGCTTCTTCTTTTTCAGAAGATAATGTGATTGAATCTCTTGAATGGAAAGAGAAAGCCGGTAAACCGTTTTTGTTGTTAGTTCAGTGGCATCCTGAACGAATGGAAAACAATCCATTGAGCAAGAATATTGCCGAAAAATTTTTAGATGCCTCAGCAAAGAAATAAATTGTTGAATCTTTATTTTTTATTCACGTTCCCTGTGAAGGGACATTTTAATCAGGGCAAAACCCGGAAGGATTTGTAAGCATGAAACTTTCTGACTTCAAATACCCCATTCCCCGCAATCTTATTGCAAAACATCCCGCTTCGCCGCGCGATCATGCCAGGCTGTTGGTGGTAAACCGCGCCGATGAATCGCTGGAAGATCGGCATTTCTATGATATTGTAGATTATGTAAATAAAGGCGATACCTTTGCGGTAAACGATACGAAGGTTTTTCAAGCGCGGTTATTTGGAAAGAAGGAAAAAACCAATGCAAAGATAGAAGTATTTTTACTGCGCCAGCTTCAGGAAGAAGAAAATATCTGGGATGTGATTGTGGACCCGGCGCGTAAGGTGCGTATTGGAAATAAAATTTATTTTGATGACGGTAATTTATCGTGTGAAGTTATTGATAATACGACCTCGCGAGGGCGCACCGTGCGGTTTAATTATAACGGTGATTTTTTTAAAGTGATTGATAGAATCGGATTAACACCGCTTCCGTATTATATTAAACGCGAACCGACACCGAAAGATAAAGAAGCTTATCAGACGGTTTTTGCAAATCATATCGGTGCGGTGGCGGCGCCTACCGCCGGAATTCACTTTACGAAAAAACTTGTCAGCAAG
Organism: Bacteroidota bacterium; assembly: GCA_019455105.1. Lineage (GTDB taxonomy): Bacteria > Bacteroidota > Ignavibacteria > UBA10030 > UBA8401 > JACFMZ01. The sequence goes on from JACFMZ010000035.1 coordinate 18,215, forward strand.
ATTGAAAAAAAAGGAGTAAAGTTTGCTCCGGTGCTGTTACATATCGGTCTTGGAACTTTTCGCGCCGTTGAAGTGGAAGATTTAACAAAGCATAAAATGGATTCCGAATATTATGAAGTAACGCAGGAAGCATCGAACATTGTCAACAAATCTATTGATGGAAGAAAGAAAGTTTTTGTGGTCGGCACCAGCGCCTGCCGCGCGCTGGAATCCAGCGTAACAACGGAAGGGTATTTAAAACCGAGCAAGGGCTGGACGGATAAATTTATTTTTCCTCCGTATGACTTTAAAATTGCCGATCATCTTATTACAAACTTCCACATGCCGGAATCGACGTTGATGATGCTTGTTTCTGCCTTTGCCGGTCATGACTTAATGATGAAAGCGTATAAACACGCTATTAAGAAAGGATACCGCTTCTACAGTTACGGCGATGCGATGCTGATTCTGTAGGGTAACAATAAAAATGTTTACACTTAACTTTTTTATTACCCTTGTCATTAATTTACTGCTCATCGGCGGATTTGGTTATCTGATGACGCGGAAGAATCTGCTTTCGTATTTTTCACAAGGGCGCTGGTGGCTGACTTGGTTATCGGTGGCTATTATTACGTTGATGGATGAATTGACATCAATTTTTTATGCGCCGGGCGAAGCGTTTCGAATTATCGGCATTAATGCCATTGCCTTTATTTTTATCACCTCAATTCTGGTCCGTATTCTTTCTTCGCGCATGGTGGAGATTGCAGAGATTCTGGAGTTTCACGGAATTAAAGGAGGAGGAGTTTATTCATTTTCAAACTTAACGCTCGGACCGACTGTTTCATTTATTGCTGTTGCATCTATTATTGTTGACTATGTGTTAACCGCAGCGCTTTCAACGGTAAGTGCCATTGAAAATGGTTTATCGTTTTTTCACCTTTCTGCAATGGCAAAATTTGGTTTACAATTAGGCGTGGTATGGTTTGTTGCTTTTCTGAATATCATTGGAATAAAAGAAAATGCAAAATTCTCGTACATGATTTTCGTAGTTGCGGCAATTGTGCTTATCAATTTATTAACTGCCGGTCTGCTTCATATGGGACCCGAACAGTGGAGCAGGGCAGGGTCGAGTTTTACCAATATTACGTCCTTCTTGCAAAACACCAATATTTTCAGCGGTTATTTCTTTCTCATCGTCGGTATTTCGAGCGTTATTCTTGCGTATTCCGGAATTGAATCAGTTGTTCAAACGGCAAGTTTAGTAAAATCATGGAAGGATGTTGGCAAAGCATATATTTTTCTTGCCGTGACAACGGGAATTTTTACTCCCTTAATTGCTTTGGTAGTGCTTTCTTCCAACATAAATTTTTCTGTACACGAAACAGATTTAATAACACAGTTTGCAAAAATAATCGGCGGCGCTCCGTTTGGTTATATTGTCGGAATTGTTGCCAGTATTTTGCTGATGATGGCGGTGAACACGGCGTTTGTTGCTTCCAGCGAATTATTGGAGCGGGTTGCTCATCGGTATGGATTTCATTGGATCATTAAAACGAACAGCCGTCAGTCGCTTTATCGAATTCATATCGGCTCGGCAATTTTTTATTCAATAATTATTTACGTAACCAGCGGCAGCCAGATGATGCTTGCGGAAATGTATGCGCTCGGTTTGGTGGCAAGTTTCACCATTAACATGGGAAGTTTGTTGCTGTATCGATATTCAAAAGGAACTCAGGACTCGCGCGCGTATAATACTTCCAGAACGGTAACGCTCATTATCTTTGTTGTGCTGCTAAGCTGCTTTTTCTATTTGGCATACCACAAACCGTACGGCACAATTTTGTGGTCTTCCGTTACGGTAATATTTTTATTTGTCGGTTTGCGCTATGCGGAAAAGCGCGCTCCGGAGCGAAAAGAAATTCAGCAGACCGATCAGCCGCTGAATATGATTTTTTATCTCGTCGATTCCGAAGCAGAGCATCTCAATATTTATTTTCGCCGTCCGCAGGAACATGCGCCGAGCGTTCCCGATCAATCGTCGGTGTATGTCAGTTTATATCATCCGCGGGGAGGAATACCGGAAAAAATTGCGCCGAATCATTTTCGGTTTGCTTATTCCGGACAGTCGGTCTATCAAGGCATTACGGAAATTTTATACGCGCTGGATTATGAGCTTCCGCACAAGAAAATTACCATTCATATCGGCTGGCCCACGTCATCGTGGTTTGATCGGCTTTCAACCGGCGTAATGATTTATACGCTCATTCATCTGCCGCGGCAGTTTCCGCGCTTTAATTTTGTTGTGGAATATTTCGGAAAAGAAAAAGAACTGAAAAAATAATGTTTACCAGTGTTATTATTCCTGCCGCAGGATTTGGCGAACGCATGGGCGCGACTATTGCCAAGCAGTTTCTTCCTTTAAAAGGGAAACCGATTCTTGTGCACACGCTTGAGCGGTTTCAGCAGTGCGCGGAAGTGAATGAAATTATTATTGCCACACAAAAAAATTCATTGGAGCAGATCGAAGAACTGCTTTCGGAATTTCAAATAACAAAAGCCGTAACGCCCGTTCCGGGAGGAGAGCGAAGACAAGATTCTATTGCGAATGCGCTGAACTATATTCATACACAATCCGAAATTATCTGCGTGCATGATGCCGTGCGTCCGTTTATTCATCTCCGGGAAATTACGCAGACCATTGAAACGGCAAAATATTTCGGCGCTTCCATTGTTGCCGTTCGCGCAAAAGATACCATAAAAAAAGCATCAACAGACGGACGCGTGGAGCATACGCTTCAACGCTCGTCGCTGTGGATGGTGCAGACGCCGCAAACATTTCAGCGGAAAATTCTTGTTGATGCGTATGCGAATGCCGAACGGAATCAACTAACGGCGACGGATGATTCATATTTAGTCGAAAAAATTGGTATTTCGCCGGTTATTGTGGAAGGAAGCTACGACAATATTAAGATCACCACGCCGGATGATCTTCTTCTGGCGGAATTATTATTGCAGAGATTTGTTCCGTAAAAGGGAAAAGAATTTTTTCATTTTTCTAAGAATAATTTAATAGAAAGAATTCTTGATTTCTTCTTATGGAAATTTGTATTTTAACACGGGGAACAACTTAAAACAGGAGAGCACTCAATGGAAAATCTTGCGCTGGTTATGTTGATGAGTTATATCATCGGTTCAATACCAACGAGTATTATTGCCGTAAAACTTGCAAACGCCGGTGATATAAGAAAATTCGGAAGCGGTAACGCCGGCGGAACCAACGTCTTACGAATGTTGGGATGGAAAATCGGACTGGCCGTTATTCTATTCGACTTATTTAAAGGCGTTGTGGCAACACATTTTATTCCCAGAATCTTTTGGGAACCGGGTCTGCCGTTCCAAAATATGACTCCGTTCGAAGATTTTACGGTCGTGCAGATTCTGTGCGGTGTGTTTGCCGTCTTCGGACATATTTGGACTCTCTTTGCCGGCTTTAAAGGAGGCAAAGGCGTAGCTACCGGCGCCGGAATGATTTTAGGTTTAGCCCCGATTGAATTTGCCGTTGCACTCGGTCTTTTCTGTATCGTTTTTTTTATTTGGCGTTATGTTTCGCTCGGTTCAATTATGGCGGCATTTGCCATTCCGGTAACAATGTATGTGCGGGAAAATGTTTTTAATATCGATATTCCCGGTTATCATACGCTGGTCTATTTTGGAATTGGTGTTTTTCTTTTAATTTTCTTTACCCATCGGGAAAATGTTAAACGCCTGTTAGCGGGAACAGAAAATAAACTCACTTCTTTCAAAGGCAGAAATAAATCGTAACGTTGTCAGACTATTTGAGAGTTCACCATGCGAATATCAGTTCTTGGCGCAGGAAGCTGGGGGACGACTCTTGCAATTCTTCTTTCGGAAAATTTCAAAGATGTTACCCTGTGGAGTTATCGGGCAGAACAAATTAATGAAATGAAAGATCAGCGGACAAACGCTGATTATCTGCCCGGCGTTATCCTTCCGCCGCATTTAAATATTACCCACGATCTTCATGAAGCAGCAGCACAAAAAGATATGATTGTTGCCGCCGTTCCTTCGCAGTTTCTCCGTTCAATTTTAAAAGAGATTGCTCATCTCGATCTTACTAAAACCATTATTGTAAATGTGGCAAAAGGAATTGAAAACGATTCGCTGATGACGATGAGCGAAGTAATGCTGGATATTCTTGAGCATGAAAAGAAAACGAATCTTGCCATTCTTTCCGGTCCCAGCCACGCCGAAGAAGTGGTGAAAAAAACTCCCACGGCGGTTGTGTCAGCATCATTTACAATGCGCACGGCAAAAATTGTTGCTTCCACGTTCAACACCCCTGCTTTTCGTGTGTACATTTCGGATGATATCCGCGGCGTTGAACTCGGCGGCGCGTTAAAAAATGTTATTGCCATCGGCGCCGGCGTTGTGGACGGCGCGGGTTTCGGCGATAACACCAAAGCGGCAATTATCACCCGCGGCATTGCCGAAATGACGCGCCTGGGAGATAAAATGGGAGCGCTGCCGAGAACATTTTCCGGTCTTTCAGGCGTGGGAGATTTAATTGTAACCTGCATGAGCAAGCACAGCCGAAACCGATATGTGGGCGAAGAACTCGGCAAGGGAAAAAAGTTAAACGAAATTCTTTCCAATATGGTAATGATTGCCGAAGGCGTCGCAACCTGTAAATCTGCTGTTGACCTGGCAAAAAAACATCATACCGAAATGGCAATTTTTTCCGAAGTGTACCGGATTATGTTTGAAGGGAAAGATCCGCATCAGGCAACGGAAGATTTAATGACGCGAAGCATTAAAGGCGAACATCACTAAATATTTTTTTAAGAATCAGCATGCAAAGTGCTGTCGTTCAATTCTTTTTTAAAAATCATCTTTTCACAACCACTTCATACCACCATGAAAAAAATATTTCTTTTCCTTTTTCTTCCTATCGTGTTGTGCGCCCAGCAGTACGCTGATGTTGTTTTTACCAACGCAAAAATCTGGACGGTTGACAAACAGAAACCGGAAGCCGAAGCTGTTGCTGTTTATGATGGAAAGATAATCGGCGTCGGTTCATCAAAAGAGATGAAAGCCTTTATCGGCAAGCATACAAAAGTTCTTGATATGAAAAAGAAGCGCATGCTTCCCGGTTTTATTGATAATCATACTCATTTTATGAGCGGCGGATTTCAGCTTCAAAATGTGGATCTGCGTTATGCGAAAGATGAACGGAAATTCGCCGAAATTATTAAAAAGCGCGCCCAAGAACGCCCCGGAAAATGGATTACCGGCGGCGATTGGGATCATGATCTTTGGAAAAGCGCAAAACTTCCGACGAAAGAATTAATTGATACCGTTACAGGAAATACTCCTGTTTTTGTGAACCGCTACGACGGACATATGGCGCTGGTAAACAGCTACGTATTAAAACTTGCCGGAATTACCAAAGATACTCCGAATCCTCCCGGCGGCACCATTGTAAAAGATCCGGTTACGGGAGAGCCGACAGGAATTTTGAAGGACGAAGCAATGTCGCCGATTTATCAATTCATTCCCGATCCGACGGATGATGAAATGTTGAATGCAGCACGGCTTGCACTGGCAGAAGCACGTAAGTATGGATTAACTTCAATTCAAGATATGGCGCATAACTACGGCGTACGCGATATCAATACGTATTCCGAATTAAACCGGCGCGGAGAATTAACCGCGCGAATGTACTGCCGTACTTTTATTACTAACTGGAAATCGTTAGCGTATGCCGGCGTGCAGGCAGGATTCGGCGACGAGATGATTACTCTCGGTTCGTTAAAAGCATTTGCCGACGGCTCGCTTGGTTCTTCGACCGCATTGTTTTCAGAAAAATTTCTCAATGAAGATACCTACGGTCTGCCGATGGATGTGCTGGTTGACGGAAGACTGGAGCAATGGGCAACATCAGCAGACAGCGCGCGATTGCAATTATGTATTCATGCAATCGGCGACAGCGCCAACGGATTGATTCTGGATATGTACGAACGAATTGCAAAGAAAAATAAAAATTGGGATAGAAGATTTCGCATTGAACACGCCCAGCATATTCATCCGCAGGATTTTAAACGTTTTGCACGGCTCGGCGTTATCGCTTCCGTTCAACCGTATCACGCTATTGATGACGGGCGCTGGGCAGAAAAACGAATCGGCAATGAACGATGTAAAACAACGTACGCCTTCCGAACTTTCCTTGATAATGGAGTTACCGTCTGCTTCGGTACGGATTGGACCGTTGCTCCTCTTAATCCGATGCTTGGAATTTATGCCGCTGTTACGCGAAGAACAACGGACGGCGCTAATCCGGACGGCTGGTTTCCTGAGCAAAAGATCAGCGTGAAGGAAGCAATACAGTGTTATACCTTAAACAATGCGTATGCAACTTTTGAAGAAAATAAAAAAGGAAGCATCACAGTCGGAAAATTTGCTGATTTTGTCGTGTTAGACCAAGATATTCTTACAATTGATCCCGTGCAAATAGAAAATGTAAAGGTTGCTTATACTATTCTCGGCGGAAAAATTGTTTATGAAAAATAAAAAGCCGGAGAATACAATCGCTTGAAATTATTTCTTTATCAGTCATGCTGAGCGAGTGCTCTTTGCGAGTGCCGAAGGCATCCCTTCGATATCGAAGCATGAGCCGAAGCATAAACTGAATCACTCTTCGACTTCTCCGACAAACAGCGTCGGAGTCACTCTTCGACTCACTCCGTTCGCTCAGAGTGACTCGAAAAACAATTTGGGAGATGGTTATGGAGTGTTTGTCATTCCGAGTCCCAAAGGATGAGGAATCTGTCGGTGATTTATTATTCACGCTTGAGATTTCTCGTCCTTTGGGACTCGGAATGACAAATTATTCAAATTATTTTTTCTTCTGTGTCTTGTAATTATCATACTGAATGGATTTTTTTGCCTTCCGTGAATCTTTTTCATCTTTTAAAATCGATTGATATTGTTCAATGCGTGCCCGCTGATCGGTTATAGCCGCCCCCGATGCTGGCGAAGATGAAACAGCCGCTTCCGCCTCCTGCATTGCTTTTGCCGCTGCTGTCTGATTTCCTTCGTCAAGCGCCTGCATAGCGCGCTCTACTGAACGGGTAGAAATTGCAACATCGGCTTTTGCCTGCGCTTCCATGTTTCTATTTTTTTCAATGAGGGTA
>JACFMZ010000036.1:0-15151 GCA_019455105.1 Bacteroidota bacterium
TTCTGATTTCGGTGTCTTTATTGATCTCGGCGGAGTCGACGGCTTGGTTCATATCACGGATCTTTCATGGGGACGCATCAACCACCCCTCTGAAGTAGTGAAACTTGATCAAACGGTAAATGTTGTTGTGCTTGATTTCGACCAAGAAAAGAAACGTATTTCTCTCGGTATGAAACAATTGCAGCAGCATCCGTGGGAGAAGATCGACGAAAAATATCCCGTCGGAACAAAGGTCAGCGGAAAAGTTGTCTCGCTCACCGATTACGGTGCATTCATTGAAATTGAAAAAGGAATTGAAGGACTTATCCATATTTCTGAAATGAGCTGGACTCAGCACATTAAACATCCTTCACAAGTAGTTTCAATGGGACAGGTTATTGAAGCGGTTATTCTTTCGTTAGATGTTGCCGCAAAGAAAATTTCTCTCGGCATTAAACAGCTTGAACCGGATCCGTGGTCAACTCTTCTTGTTAAATATCCTATCGGTTCAAAACATAACGGTATTGTCCGCAACTTAACAAACTTCGGTGTTTTTGTTGAACTTGAGCAGGGAATTGACGGATTAATTCATATTTCCGATTTAAGCTGGATTAAGAAAATCCGCCACCCCGGGGAAGTTGTTAAAAAAGGGGACAGCATTGAAGTAATTATTCTTGGAATTGATGTTGAACAGCGCAGAATTTCTCTCGGTCATAAACAATTGAACGATAATCCTTGGGAAGCTTTTGCAAATCAATACAAAGTTGGAACAGAAATTCACGGAAAAGTTGTCCGCATCATTGAAAAAGGAGTCATTGTCGAACTTCCGCTTGGAGTAGACGGATTTGTTCCGCTTTCACAACTTTCGCAAACACCGATTAAAAATCTCGCTGAAACATTTCAGATTGGCGATGAATTACCAATGACGGTTATTGAATTTGACGGTGAAAGTAAAAAAATTGTTCTTTCGGTTGTTGAATATTTACGCGGCAAAGAACAGAAGGTTGTGGATGAATATGTTGAAAAACATAAACTTCCGCCAATCACTCTTAAAGATGCGCTTCCGGTGCAGTTAACTCCAGAAGAGAAAGCTGCGGCGGATGAAGAAGCATTGAGATAAGCATTTCTTATTTCATGAATATAAGCCGTTCGGCGTAACAACCGAATGGCTTTTTTATTATAGATTATTTGAAAGTCGCTTTGTAACTCAATGGCAATTTTTTTATATTAATTCTTATGAAAGCAACGTTTTATACATTGGGTTGTAAATTAAATTATGCAGAAACTGCATCTCTTGAACGGCAATTTCAAGACCGCGGTTTTGATATTGTGCCGTTCCAAGACCAAACCGATGTCTGCATTATTAATACATGTGCAGTTACTGAACGCGCTGAACGTGAAGCCCGGCAGATTGTCCGCCGTGCGTTGCGCACATCGCCCAATGCGTATGTAGTGGTACTCGGCTGTTATGCGCAGCTGGGACCAGAAGAAATTGCTTCCATAGACGGCGTTGATTTAGTACTCGGAGCCAGCGAAAAATTTCGCGTGTTTGAATATGCCGGATCATTTCATAAGGGAGCGGCGCCGAAGATTTGTGTTTCCGATATTAATCAAGTTAATGATTTCGGACCCGCATATTCGGGCGGCGCCGATAAGCGAACGCGCGCATTCTTAAAAATTCAAGACGGATGTGATTTCAACTGCGCCTTTTGTACTATTCCGCTCGCACGGGGCGGGAGCCGAAGTCAGGAAATCAATTCAACCGTTGCCCAAGCAATAGAGCTTGTTGCTATGGGCTACAAAGAAATTATTTTAACCGGCGTAAATATCGGCGATTATGGGAAGAAAGACGGTTTTTCTTTTTTGGAGTTGCTGCAACAGTTGGATAAAATTGACGGCTTACAACGAATTCGAATCAGTTCCATTGAACCAAATTTATTGACCGATAAAGTTCTTGATTTTTGGGTCTCATCGAAAAAAATCTGCCACCATTTCCATATTCCGCTTCAAAGCGGAACTGATGAGCTTCTGAAAAAGATGCGGAGACGCTATACTTCGGAACATTTCAAAAATCTGATTTATAAAATTAAAGAGAAATCACCGAACGCAGGAATCGGAGTGGATGTAATTATCGGATTTCCCGGTGAGACGGAAGAGTTGTTTGAGAGGAACATGGAATTTCTGCACACTCTGCCGATTAGTTATTTACACGTCTTTACATATTCTGAACGGCCGAATACGCCGTCTATTTCATTTCCTGGAAGGATTGAACCGCGTATTCGCTACGCGCACAGCGAACGTATGCGCAATCTTGGTTTTATGAAAAAATCTTCATTCTATCAATCTCAACTCGGAAGCGAACATTTGGTATTGATTGAAGGGACTATTGAAAATAATATGCTGCAGGGGTTTACGGAAAATTATATCCGTGTTCAGGTTCCTTATTATCCGTCGTTGGAAAATTCCATTGTGAAGGTCAGAATTGATTCGTTTAACGGTGAAGTTTGCGACGCTGTAATTCTTTCCACTGTGATTGACGGAGTTAAAAGTAACGAATTATTTACTACTGCTGTTCTCGCACGATAAAAAGGATATTTCATATTTACAATTGGTACAATTGAAATTTATTTTCTTGGAGATATGATATGAAATATTTTATTTTATCATTGATAGGGTTTATTACTTTAACCGAAGCGCAGACTGTTGAAAAAAGTAAAATTGAATTAAAGAATAAATATGAAGTGCTTAGCTTTGTTCAACATCAAGAAAGCAGCACGGATAACTATTATTCATTGAAGTCATTAATAGAAGAGAATGTTTCGTACAAAAAGAGTGCATCGACCGCTGTTATTTATTCGCTCCTGCTGCCGGGGATGGGAGAATTATATGCAGATGGTTTTGATGACGGGAAATATTCATTAATTTCCGAAGGTGTTCTTTGGTTTACGTATTACGGGTTTCAACAATACGGCAATTGGATACAGACCGATGCGCGGAATTTTGCTTCGGTTCATGCCGGCGCAATACTTTCCGGTAAGAATGAAGCGTATTTTGTTAACATCGGCAATTTCCAAGACACGTATGAGTACAATGAAAAGAAATTGCAGGATAGAGATATTACAAAAGTGTATCAGACGAATAACGATTATTTTTGGAAATGGGATTCTGAAGTGAACAGACAGCGATACAGAGAGATGAGAGTCTCCAGTGATATAGTATTTAACAACGGAAAATTTGTTATCGGCGCAATTATTGTTAATCATATTATCAGCGCCGTTAATGCCGCGCGTTTAGTGCGCATCTATAACAACAAGGCTAATGAAACAATGGGAACATGGTGGCTCGAATCTTCGCTTCATAACCGCGGGGCTTTGCCTGATGGAATCACGTTGAGTTTGGTTCATCGATTCTAAAAACAGCCCCGAATATAGGGGCTGTTTTTTTATATACATACAAATAAAAAAATATACTTTCATTTAACGATGAAGAGAAATATTAAACTTATTATTGAATATGACGGAACAAATTATGTCGGATGGCAGAGACAAATGAACGGACCCTCTATTCAAGAAAAGATTGAAGCAGTGCTCGCGAAGATTACCAACGAAAAGGTTACCGTTATCGGTGCGGGACGGACAGATTCCGGAGTTCACGCGCGCGGACAAACTGCAAATTTTTTTATCGAAAATAAAATGGGTACCGGAGAATTACAGCGAGCGCTCAACGGTCTGCTTCCGCATGATATTGTTATTAAACATACTGAGGAAGTTGATGAACATTTTTCTGCACGGCACAGCGCAAAAGAACGCGAATATAAATATTACATTTCTTCCGTTCCGACAGCAATTCAAAGAAAATTTGTCTGGCAGGCAGGCTACCGGCTTGATTATTCGCTAATGAATAGCGCCGCTGCATCAATTATCTGCGAACATGATTTTGCATCATTCTGCAAAGGGAGCCAGGAGTTTGAAAACCATACTTGTAATGTTTTTTTTGCCGAATGGATTCAACAAGATACTTTAACAATCTTTACTATTCGCGCAAATAGGTTTTTACACGGTATGGTTCGTTCCTTAGTCGGAACAATGGTGGATATTGGGCGAGGTTTGATTGAATACAATCAATTTGAAAAGATTATTTCATCAAAAAAAAGGCAGCTTGCGCGACAGTCAGTTCCGGCTAAAGGGTTATTCTTAGAAAAAGTTGTGTATTAATTATGATGAGAAAACATTAATTAAACGCAAATAACATAACAATTTTCATTTTTTATAATGGGATTTTTCATTGTATTTCATTGCCATTAAAATTACATTTTACTATGATATTACAACATACGCAGCAATTAATTGAAGGAAATAGCCTTACAAAAGAGCAGACAAGAGAATGCGTTTTGGAAATAATGAGCGGAACGGTTTCTGATATTCAAATTTCTGCATTCTTAACGGCATTACGAATAAAAGGAGAAACAACAGCGGAAATTGCCGGTGCTGCACAAGCAATGCGGGAAAAAGCAACAAAAATTCAAACACGACATAACAATGTTATCGATACGTGCGGTACGGGCGGCGACGGAATTGGAACCTTTAACATTTCAACCGTTGCGGCAATTATTTCTTCTGCGGCGGGGGCAAAAGTTGCGAAGCACGGAAATCGAGCAATTTCCAGTAAATGCGGAAGTGCAGATGTGTTAAAAGCTCTCGGCGTAAATATTGATATGCCGAAGGAAAGAGTAGAAAAAAGTCTTGATGAAATAGGAATTGGATTTTTATTCGCACCAAAACTTCATGAAGCGATGAAATATGCAATGCCTGTTCGCAGAGAATTAGGCTTTCGAACAATTTTTAATACACTTGGTCCGCTAACAAATCCTGCCGGAGCGAAACGACAAGTGCTGGGCGTGTATAAACAAATTTTGACCGATACGCTGGCTTCAGTGTTACAGGATCTTGGAACGGAACGAGCGCTTGTGGTTCACGGTTTGGACGGGATGGATGAAATATCAACAATTGGAGAAACCAAAATTACAGAAATTAAAAACGGACAGATAGACTCTTATCTTCTCCATCCCGATACATTAGATATAGAAAGAGTTAGTCTCAATGAAATTCTCGGCGGAGATGTTGAAAAGAATGTTTCAATTGTCAACCATATCCTTTCCGGAAAGAAAGGCGCAGTGAGAGATATCGCACTTTTAAATGCCGCAGCGGCGTTATACGTTTCCGAGATTACTTCTTCCTTAAAAGAAGGGATTGCTTTGGCTGCCGATGCCGTTGATTCCGGAAATGCTAAACAAAAATTAAACGATCTTATTGCGTTCTCATATTCCTAAAATGTTTTCATAAAACAGTCTATGCCTCAACAAACTGAACACTCTCAAACTTTACTGCAGCGGATTTTAGATAAACTTGGACTTGTCCAAAAACGAAAAATTTCTGAAGAAGCCGTAAAACAAATTCTTGAAGAAGGAGAGCGTTCCGGTGCCATTGAAAAGACCGAACACGAACTGATAAAAAGTATCTTTGAATTTACCGACACTACGGTAAAAGAAGTGATGATTCCTCGTACGGATGTTTTTGCGGTGGATATTTCGACACCGCGTGAAAAACTTATTAATACTCTTATTGAACAAGGATATACGCGTGTTCCGGTTTACAAAGACTCGATTGATAATATTCTTGGTATAGTTTACACAAAAGACCTTATCGGAATGATACAGCATAAAGAGATTATAGCTTTTCAAGATATTATACGTCCTGCTCATATGGTTCCGGAATCAAAAAAGATTAGTGTGTTACTTCGTGAGCTGCAAAAACGTCGTCAACACATGGCGGTGGTTATTGATGAGTTCGGCGGCACAGAAGGGATTGTAACGATGGAGGATATCATAGAAGAAATTGTCGGCGAAATACGTGATGAATATGATGAGGAACAAGCCGAGATAGAAACTGCCGGAGACGGATCAGTGTTAGTGAACGGAAATATTTCTATTGATGATTTTAATAACCGATTCGGCACTGCCGTACCGGAACATCATGATTATGATACGCTGAGTGGTTTTTTACATACGCTTAGTGAAAATCTTCCAGCCGTTCATCAGGAAATTCGTTATCAAAACATTTCTTTTGTTATTGCGAAGAAAAACGATCGTCGTATTAAACAGGTGAAGGTAAAAATATTGGAAGAACAGAAAAAAGAAGAAAAGCAAGATGAATAAACTCGAAGAGATATTTCGTTATAAAAAAATTGAAGTAGAACGAAAAAAAAATGAACTGCCTTTTTCAGAACTTATTGAATTATTACCAACTGTTGATACTACCAGAGATTTCGCGGAATCGCTCCGTCATCACGAACCGGATTCTATTTCCTGCATTGCCGAAATAAAGAAAGCGTCTCCATCTAAAGGGGTAATTACTACAAATTTTTCCGTTGAACGTATTGCTCATGAATATCGCATGGGCGGAGCAGCGGCAATCTCTGTGTTAACAGATCAAAAATATTTTCACGGCAAAGATGAATTTGTCAAGACAGCGAAAGCCACTGTTCCGCTGCCGATTTTACGAAAAGAATTTATTGTGGATGAATATCAAATTTATGAATCACGCCTGCTCGGTGCTGACGCGATTTTATTGATAGTTGCAGGATTATCGGATTCTGAATTAAAGAATTTCATCACTGTTGCCCGCGATCTTTCCATGAGTACATTAATAGAATGTCATTCCAAAGAAGAAATTGAACGCACCTTGGAATGTGACGGTGAAATAATCGGGATAAATAATCGGGATTTAAAAACATTTACCGTTGAAATAGAAACTTCTTTAAATTTGAAGAAATTTATTCCTAATGATAAGCTTTCCGTCAGTGAAAGCGGCATACGAAATTACTACACCGTTCGCCAGTTGATTGATGCGGGTTTTGATGCGATGCTTGTCGGGGAACATTTAATGATGCAGTCGGATCGGAAAATTGCATTACAGCATTTATTCGGGAAATAATCGGTGCTTCAGTATCCATTGATAAAAATATGCGGCATTACCAATATTTTGGATGCGTTGCACGCGGTAAATGCCGGCGCTACGGCGATTGGTTTTAATTTCTATTCAAAAAGCAAACGATATATTTCTCCGAATAATGCGCGGGATATTGCCGATAAAATTAGAAACCGAATTACAATCATCGGGTTGTTTGTGAATGAACAGATTTCCGTTGTTCAGGAAATACAAAATACTGTCGGCTTGCATTATCTACAATTTCATGGGGATGAAACGCCGAAATATGTGTCTCGATTTTCATCAGCAATAAAAGTATTTCGCGTGAATAATAATATTGAGGATGAATTAATTTCACAATATTCAACAGACGCGATATTATTTGATACCTTTAGCGAAGGTGAGTTTGGCGGAACCGGAAGGACTTTTAATTGGAAACTCACTGAGCCGTTTTCAAAAAAGTATTCTGTAATAATTGCCGGAGGATTAAACCCGGAAAATGTTCAAGGAGCAATTCGAAATGCAAAACCTTTTGGAGTTGATGTCAGCAGCGGTGTTGAAATTAAACCCGGTGTGAAAGATAAAATAAAAGTTACATCGTTTATCAACGAAGCTCTCACTGCATTTGAAACCATTTGAATAAAAATATGGAAACCGCTGAAACAAAAATACCATATCCAAGTCTTCCTGATACGAACGGACACTTTGGAATCTACGGAGGAAGGTATATTCCTGAAACACTATTGCCGGCGGCTGAAGAACTGACTCGTTGGTATGAAAAATTTCGAAATGAACAGGAATTTATCAGCGAATTCAATTATTATTTAAGGTATTTCGTTGGTAGAGAAACTCCGCTTTATTTTGCAAAACAAATAACAAACTATTGCGGCGGAGCAAAAATATATTTAAAACGCGAAGATCTTTGCCATACTGGCGCCCATAAAATAAATAATACCGTCGGACAAATTCTTATTGCAAAACGAATGGGGAAGAAACGTATTATTGCCGAAACCGGAGCCGGACAGCACGGCGTAGCGACGGCAACCGTCTGTGCTTTATTCGGCTTGCAGTGTGTTGTTTATATGGGTGAAGAAGATATGGAACGGCAGGCGCCGAATGTTTATCGAATGAAACTTCTCGGCGCAGAAGTTCGTGCCGTTTCTTCAGGAAGTAAAACACTAAAAGATGCAACCAGTGAAGCCATTCGGGATTGGGTGACAAATGTTCATTCAACATTTTATATTATCGGTTCGGTTGTCGGCATGCATCCGTATCCGATGATGGTAAGAGATTTTCAATCAGTGATTGGAAAGGAAACGCGTTCGCAGATTCTTGAAGCGGAAAATAAACTTCCGGATGTGATTATGGCGTGTGTCGGCGGCGGCAGCAATGCTATGGGAATATTTTATCCTTTCTTAAATGATACGAAGAATGTAAAACTTATCGGTGTTGAAGCTGCCGGACTTGGTCTTGATTCAGGGAAACACTCCGCCGCGCTGGGAAAGGGATCTTGCGGAGTGCTTCACGGCTCAATGCAGTATTTACTGCAGGATGAAAACGGACAAGTTGAGCTGGCTCATTCAATTTCTGCCGGCTTGGATTATCCCGGTGTCGGACCTGAGCATTGTTACTTAAAAGATAACGGCTACGTTGAATATGTTTCTATTACGGATGATGAAGCATTAACTGCGCTGCAATTGCTTTCTCAAAAGGAGGGAATAATTCCTGCGCTGGAATCTTCCCATGCAATTGCTTACGCGGTAAAACTTGCTCCAAAAATGAAGAACGATAAAATTCTTGTGGTGAACTTATCCGGCAGGGGTGATAAGGATCTTGGAACGGTAATGAAAGAATTGAAAATATAGAATATGAAAATTTCTATTATCATTACTTCATGGAACACTCAAACATTGCTGCGTGCATGTTTACATTCTATCTTCCAATTTCCGCCGAAAGATAAATTTGAAGTGATAGTTGTTGATAATAATTCCCGCGACGGTTCCGCAGAAATGGTGGAAATTGAATTTCCAGATGTTCGGTTGATTAAAAACAACGAAAATACCGGATACGCAAAGGGGAATAATATTGGTTATACCGCTTCAACAGGTTCATATATTCTGCTTCTTGGAAGCGATACGCAGATTCTTTACAATGCAGTGAATAAATTATCAGACTTTCTCGATACACACCATCACGCCGGAATCGTTTCAGGAAAACTGCTGCTTTCCAATGGTCTCACTCAGCATTCGTGCAAAAAATTTCCTACGTTGGCTAATGCCGCTGCACTGTATTGTTCATTAAACTTTTTAAACAAAGCATATTTAATGGCTGATTTTAATCATAATGAAATTAAAGAAATTGACCAGCCGGATGCTACGTGTATTATGATTCGACGAACTGCACTCACCGATTATATTTTTAATGAACAGTATTCAATTCTTTATAACGATGTTGAATTATGCAAAAGAATAAAAACCAACGGATGGAAAATTTACTTTCTTCCTGATGCCGAAATAGTT
This sequence comes from Bacteroidota bacterium, assembly GCA_019455105.1. Classification (GTDB taxonomy): domain Bacteria; phylum Bacteroidota; class Ignavibacteria; order UBA10030; family UBA8401; genus JACFMZ01. Next base: position 9,485 of record JACFMZ010000036.1, read on the forward strand.
CACCACGGAAGCCAGAGTACTAAGCAGGCAAACCCACAGTTACGGTTAGTGATGTATAAAAATATTATTGATTATTATTCAAATACCAGCGGTTATTATTCACGGTATATTCTTAAACCGATTTTAATTATCCGATTTCTTCTTGTCTCCCGCTCTTTTCTTGGATTAAAATTATTATTTTACTAACCCTATGATTGGCAAAGAAATTCACGATATAGTTTTTCGCGATACGAAAGATTTTTACAAGTCAAATTCTCATGAAATAAATGTTTCTCGTCCGATTGTTCGTTTTATAGAACAACACGCGGGAAAACAGATTTTAGATTTTGGATGTGCCATTGGAAATTATTCTCTTCATCTCTCCGGCAAAGGATATGTAACAACAGGCGTTGATATTAATGAACAGTATGTAAAAATTGCTCAATCGCGCGGTGTGAACGCGTTGCATATAACGGGAAAGACGCCATTCGCCGACAAATCATTTGATACGGTGATAATTTTAGAAGTACTGGAACATCTGTCGGATCCGGACATTGTTTTACAAGAAGCAAAACGATTGGCGAAAAATAATGTTCTTATTACTACACCTAATTGTAACAAGATAAAAGAATTGCGCAACGTTGGATTGCTTTTCGAGCATTTTGCGGATAAAGACCATCGGAATTTCTTTACTCAAGAAACAATGCACGAACTTTTGCTAAAACATTTTTCTTCCGTAAAGGTAATTGAAGGAAATCCAATTAATCCTCTCGGTTTATTTCATTCGCCGCTGATACGAAGATTAGGAAAAGTCCTTTCATATACCAAAATATTACCAGCACAATATTCCTATCGATTATTTGCTGTCGCTCAGCCGTAACAATCATGAATTACCAATTTCTTAGAACATACTTTACGCAGGGTCATCAACGAAGCATTACTGTTAAGAAGAATATTCTTTTTCTTGTATTTCTGAAAGGATTCAGTTTAGTCGTTACTTTTTTTATGGTGCCATTGATGCTTCATTATCTTTCACCTGTAAAATACGGTATTTGGGTAACCTTAACTTCAATTGTGGGATGGTTTTCATTTTTTGATATCGGTTTAGGGAATGGTTTGCGGAATAGGTTCGTTGAAGCGCAGGCACAAGGAGATATTCCGCTCGCCCGGACTTACGTCAGCACAACCTATGCAATCATCGGTATAGTTTCTCTCTCTCTATTTGTATTCTTTCTTATTCTCAATCCATTTCTGAATTGGCAGCATATTTTAAATACACAAGAAATTCCGGCAGATGATCTTTCATATTTAGCTCTTGTTGTTTTTTTCTTTTTTTGTATCCGTTTTGTCGGTGATCTTATTTCGGTAATTCTTACAGCAGATCAAAAACCTGCATTAAGTTCTTTTTTAAGTTTTTTAGGAAATTTACTTTCCTTCCTCGCGTTATATGCTATTACAAAAATATCCTCAGGAAACTTACTGCTCGCCGGCACGCTGCTCAGCGGAGTGCCGGTGGTAATTTTATACATCAGCTCTGTAATTTTATATAGAACGCGCTATAAAAATGTCGCTCCGTCATTTTCGTTCATCAATCTTCGTCATTTAAAATCATTAACGACGTTAGGCATACAATTTTTTATTATCCAAATATCTTCTATTATTTTATTTACCACATCCAATATTATCATCGCACAATTATTCGGACCAGAAACCGTAACGCCGTATAACATTGCTCAGCGGTATTTCGGACTTGCGTCTATGTCTTTTACCATAATTCTTTTGCCGTTTTGGTCCGCATTTACAGAGGCATTCCAAAAAATGGATTACGGCTGGATGCGATCGATGATGAAAAAATTAGTTAAAAGCTGGCTTATATTGGCAGTAATTATTTTTCTTATGATATTGTTCGCGCCGTTTGTTTATCAACTTTGGCTGCGAAGTGCTCTTGTTATATCATTTGAAATAAATCTGTTAGTCGCGGCATTTGCTCTTATTAATACATGGAATAATATCTTTGCTAATTTTATTAACGGCGTCGGGAAAATACGTCTTCAGGTCGTTAGTTCTGTTGTGACCGGAATAATAAATATTCCATTATCAATAATTTTGGCAAAATATTTTTCTTTAGGAATTAACGGAGTATTGTTATCCAATTGTTTATGCTTAGGAGTTGCATCCGTGTGGGCTCCCATTCAATATAAAAAAATTATTTCCGACACGGCGCACGGAATATGGAATAAATAAATGTGTAAAATATGCAATAGTAAATCTGATGAACTGTTTACGGCAACCATAATGAATAAATATACAATTCATTATTACCAATGCCCTCACTGCGGTTTTGTGGAAACAGAAGCGCCGTATTGGCTGAAGGAAGCGTACGAACGGCCGATTAATAAAACCGATGTCGGTATTTTAGAAAGAAATATTCAGTTACGGGATATTGTTGCTTCGATTTTGTTTTTTTATTTCGACCATACGAAGCCAATGCTGGATTATGCCGGGGGATACGGAATATTTACACGACTAATGCGAGATCTCGGATTTGAATTTTTATGGAGTGATCCTTATACCAAAAATCTTTTTGCTGACGGATTTGAGTTTAAAACCGGCGTCCTATTGGAGGCATTAACGACTTTTGAAACTTTTGAACATTTTGAGAACCCGGTTGAAGAATTTTCGAAAATGCTATCACTTTCAAAGAATATTATTGCAACAACGCAATTAATTTCAACGCCCGCGCCGCCGGCAGATTTGTGGTGGTATTATGGTTTGGAACATGGACAGCATATTTCTTTTTACACAAAAAAAAGCTTTGAGATCTTAGCAGAAAAGTTTCAACTTAACTATCATACGAATGGAATCAATATTCATATCTTTACCTCTAAAGTTATTTCTCCGCGGCTGCTGAGATTAATCTTTCGGTATCATCATCGAGGTATTTTTCGATATGTTAGAAAACGATTAACTTCAAAAACTGTTTCCGATATGGAATATATTATTCAGTCCTTGAAAATAAATTCATGAAGATATTATTTGATCATCAAATATTTTCAATGCAGCGCTTCGGTGGTATTTCTCGATATTTTGCGGAATTACAGAAGGGACTGCAATCGTTAGACTCTCTTTCCGTTGATTCATGTGTTAAAGAAACAGAGAATGTTCATTTTCATCAGATTGTAATGGGACAGAAGGATTATCAGAATAAAAGCCTGAATTCCGATACACTAGTCAATAAAATTCAAAACAAACTTTTCCCACTTGAGAAGAAATTAAAAAAAGAAAATGAAGATTCGTTAAAGAAAATATCTGCAGGCAGTTTTGATATTTTCCACCCCACGTATTACGATCCATATTTTTTACCGGCACTTGAGCAAAAACCGTTTGTGCTTACTGTATTTGATATGATCTATGAAATATTTCCGGAATACTATTCTTCACAAGATGTTGTTCAGATAAGAAATTCAAAAAAGAAACTGATAGAAAATGCACATCATATTATTACAATATCAGAATCAGCAAAAAATGATATTCTTTCTTTTTATGAAATTGATAAAACGAAGATATCGGTTGTGTATTTAGCGTCAACTTTTTCAAATAATTATGTAGAAAAAGAGAGTAATTTAAGCTTACCGGATAAATATCTTTTGTATGTAGGGAATAGGGATAAGTATAAAAATTTTACATTCTTCATATTATCCATTGCAGAGCTTATGGAAAAATATAAGGATTTATCTGTTGTCGTTACCGGCCCGCCGTTCACGCAATCGGAATTATATACTTTTTCTCAGTTAGGAATCAATAAAAGAATTCATCACCGATTTGTAAACGATGAACAGCTACCGATGCTTTATTCAAAAGCACAGGCGTTTATTTTTCCTTCTCTGTATGAAGGATTTGGAATTCCAGTTTTGGAAGCATTTACTTGCGGCTGTCCTTGCGTTCTTTCGAATACCAGCTCATTGCCGGAAATTGCCGGTGAAGCCGCCTTATATTTTAATCCGAAAAATTCTCATGAACTGCGCCGGCAGGTTGAAACCATAATGCAAAACGAATCGCTTTGTACATCAATAATTGAAAAAGGATATCAGCAATTGAAAAATTATTCTTGGGAAAAGACAACATTAGCAACCGCAGAGATATATCGTAATATTGTTAAGCAATGAATACTAAAGTATCAATAATTACGGTTTGTAAAAACTCTGAAAAAACTATTGAGCGGACAATTCTTTCCGTTTTAAATCAAACCTACCGCGATATTGAATATATTATTATCGACGGCGCATCAACAGATGCGACGACAGCAATAATAAAAAAATATGAACCACAGTTCGGCGGACGATTGAAAGTCATCTCTGAACGAGATGCCGGAATTTATGATGCAATGAATAAAGGCATTAAATGTTCGACGGGAGAACTGATTGGTATAATAAACAGTGATGATTGGTATAACAATACTATTGTTGAAGTTATGGCGGATGTTTTTCAGCAATACAAAGATGCGGTGCTTTACGGATATCTTAACCATTGGGAAGATGGGAAAATTAAATTTATTCAAAATAATACTCATGAAACGTTGCCGGTACAAATGATTCCGCATCCTTCTTGTTTCGTTCCGTTGAAACTTTACCAAAAGTATGGAATGTACAATACAAAGTATGCAATCTGCGCAGATTATGAATTTATGTTAAGATTATTTACACGAGATGTGCCGTTTCAATACGTTTCATCAGCTGAAGCAAATTTTTCTCATCTTGGAGTTTCGACTCAATTAAACCTGAAGAGTTCTCGTGAATATTTTATAATACGCAGAGAATACGGTTATATGAACAGTTTTTCTTATTATCTCAAAAATCTTTCACTTCTGTTTCGTTATTTATTCCTGAAATTTGTGAAATGATGAAAGAAAATCTTGTCTCCATTATTATTCCCTGTTTTAACGGAGAAAAATATCTCAATGATACGCTCTCGAGTGTTTTATGGCAGACTTATACAAATTGGGAATGCATATTAGTTGATGACGGCTCTACGGATAATACTTATTCTCTTTATTTGCAGTTTATGCAGAGAGATAAACGGTTTAAGTATTTTAAGAAAAATCAAGAAGGACCTTCGGCAGCGAGAAATTTCGGCGTATTAAAATCTTCCGGAGACTTTATACAATTTCTCGATGCTGATGATATTATTCTTCCTGAACGATTAGAATTGTGCCTAAAAGAATTCGAAAAAAATCCGTCTATTGATGCAGTATATACGGATTATATCACCTTCCAAGCAAGACAGGGATATTCAAAAATCCTTCCGGCGAGAATGCCATCATCGGATACAATAAAATCGCTGCTCTTCGAAAATAATTTAACGTTTGCGATTATTATTCATTCGTTATTATTTCGCGCTCACGCTGTAAAACAAAATCCGTTTGATCTATTGCTTCATTCTTATGGTGAAGATGTGGAATGCTGGTTACGAATGGCATTAAATGGAGCTCGGTTTCATTATTATGATAAAGTATTAAGTATTTATCGTTACACTCAAAATTCATTAGGTTCCGATGAAGTTCAATTGTATCAGGCAAAGCTTAGCATCCTTCAGAAATATTCTACACATCCTAAGTGTGTAGGTTATAAAATTGAATTTCATAATACATTATTATATTATCATCAGCGATTAGTTATTGCGTATTTTATG
>JACFMZ010000036.1:15161-25245 GCA_019455105.1 Bacteroidota bacterium
TTTAAAATTGGGTTTTATAGAGATGAAAAAATATTGGAGCGTATCAAATAATCCGTCAAAGATTAAAATGCTTGGATGGGGAATTTTAATGTTGTTCTTCAGAAAAGAAACTATTGCTCGAATACGCGCTTGGATTGTTAAAAGAACACCGTTGAAATGGGGCGAATGGAAAAATATCCAAACATGGCAGCCGCCGAAAGAAGTTGAACAATTGCTTGGTAAATAAAAATGAACAATGCGGGTCTGGTCACCATTATTATTGTAAATTATAACGGCGAAAAATATTTACCGGCGTGCTTGGACAGCATTGTCAATCAGAATTATTCAAAGTATGAAATTATACTTGTTGATAATGCTTCACAAGACAACAGTGTAGCATTAGTAAAAAGTACTTATCCTTTTGTTAAGATTATTAAATCAGAAAGAAATTTAGGATTTTCAGGCGGAAATAATTTAGGAATTCGATTTGCAAAAGGTGAATATTATGTTTTGCTGAATAATGATACCATCGTGGATAAAAATTGGCTGACAGAATTGCTAAAAAAGATTAAAGAAAATAATACCTCTCTCTCTACATCTAAAGTAATTACGGAAAATATTCCTCAGGAATATTACGAAATGAACGGCTCAATAAATTATATTGGTTATAATATTATGAGAGTCTTTACTGATCTTTCGATGATATTTTTTGCCGGCGGCGCCTCTCTTATTATGAAACGGGAAGAGAATCTTCGCCTTTTCCCTGATGAATATTTTCTTTATCACGAAGATGTCTACTTATCATGGAAAGCCCGATTGCAAGGAAAGAATGTAGTAATGGCACAGAACTCTCTGGTTTATCATAAAGGGAGTGCTACAACAAAAAGGCAGACATCAGCTTTTTCAACTTTCTTTCAGGAACGAAATCGTCTATTAAATTGCTTAATATTTTATGAAGGGAAAACGCTTGTAAAGCTTCTTCCATATTTCTTTCTTGATGCCTTTACAAAAGTTATTTTAAGTGTGTTATCAGGAAGAAAATCATTGTTTGGTATTATTCGTTCTTATTTTTGGATTTTCACTCATCCGCGGTTTATTTTTACAGAACGAAATTATATTCAATCCATACGAACTGTTGGAGATAATGAATTGTTAAAACTAATGAGCTGTAAAATTGTCGATTCTTCAAATCGTGCGGCACAGGTTATAAATTTATGTTCTAAAATCTATTCTCGCATTGTCGCACTTCCTCATTATGATTGATATTACGATTATAATTGTAACCTGGAATTGCCGACAATATGTGATGGATTGTTTAGCCTCAATCTATCGGCATCAAGTATCATGTTCGTTTGAAATTATTGTTGTGGATAATAATTCATCTGACGGTTCCGTAATGGCTGTTCAAAATACGTATCCCGCCGTAAAAATTATTCAGAATAAAAATAATGTCGGGTTTGCCGCGGCAAATAATCTGGCAATAAAAAATTCTCAAAGCAGGTATATTTTCTTATTGAATCCTGATACACTGATACACGAAAATACGCTTGACTGTATGCTTGAATTTATTAACAATCACAATTCTGTCGGTGCTGTTGGACCTAAAATTATTAATGCCGATGGCAGTATTCAATACACCGGTATGCGTTTCCCGAATATCCGAAATATGATTTACGAAACTCTGTTTTTAGACAGAGTATTTTTACACTCTAAAATATTCGGCAACCACAAAATGTTATATGAAGATTTTAATACTCCCTTTCCTGTTGATTACACACAAGGCTCCGCACTAATGATACGGCGCAGTGTTTTAGATGGATCCGGGTTATTGGATGAGCGGTATTTTATGTATTTTGAAGAAACGGATTTATGTTTTTTCATTAAGAAATTGGGTTATGAAGTTTTTTACTTTCCTGGTGCGAGAGCAACACACTTCGGCGGAGAGGAGAGAGGGCATTTTTCTGAACGCCGTTTATTACACTATCATAAAAGCTTATTTCAATTTTATCGAAAAAATTATTTAAGTAAAAACTTGCTGTTATTACGCATTGTTATTTTTATTCGGTCGTCAATAAGAATATTTTTATGGTCGGGAATTCTCCTATTTAAACCGTCATCAGCAAAAAACACATTTTCGATATTAAAAGGATATTTAAAAACATTACGATTGATCTTTACTGCTTAGCAATGGATTATTTCTTTTCAATAATTATTACAACCTACAACCGCAAAGCATTGCTGTTACAATGTCTTTCTTCCATACAACTGCAAAATTCAAACATACCCTTTGAAGTCTGTATCGTAAACGACGGCTCGACTGATGGGACGGAGTTATTACTGCAGCAACATACATTTTCATATCCTGTCTCAATGATTTCATTAAACCGTTCCGGTCCAGCCCAAGCGAAAAATATAGGCGCTGAGGAATCCAAAGGTAAGTATATTGTCTTTATGGAAGATGATGTTATTGCTCAGTCGGGCTGGCTTCAGAATGCCTATGAATTTCTTACCGATGAAACTATTGATGTGCTTGAAGGGAAAACAATTTATCAAACAACGAAAAAAGCTGTTCGCTCGTTTGATGACAACGGATATTTTTCATTTATACCGTGTAATTTATTTATTCGTCGCGATCTTTTTTTGAAAACCGGCGGCTATGATACATCGTTTAATTCCGTAAATGAGAATTTATATTTTCGGGAAGATACGGAGCTGGGATTTCGTTTAATGGAATTTAAGATAAAAATACAAAAAGCTGATAACGTCGTTGTTGAACATCCTGAACAGTTTAATACAATGAAGAGTTCTTTCAGGCATGCTTTGCGCTACCGTTACGATGCATTATTGTATAAGAAACATCCACGAAAATTCAGGAAATATCTGGATGTAAAAAAAATATTCGGATTGAAACTCCATCGGATTCACCATTATTTATATCTTCTTTATATTTTCATCTGTTTTCTTGCTGCATTTTTATTTTTAACACATCAAAATACTGCCGGCTATATTTCCATTGTTATTTTAATAATGTTAGCGTTCATCGTAAGAATGAAATATCAACAAAAAAAAGCTTTTCGACTTTATCTTCTCAATGAAACATTCGGTTATTTTATTCTTCCATTTGTATATTTTTACGGTTTAGTGAAAGGCTGTCTTCGTTATAAATCTTTTGGAGCTTTGTTGTAAATGAATATTGGAATATTGGGCGGTACATTTAATCCGCCGCATTTAGGACATTTGAAAACAGCCGAATTTGTTCTTCATGAACTAAAACTTTCAAAATTAATTTTTATTCCGTCTTATATAACTCCTTTGAAAGAAGGGGATGAACAAGAACTGTCCGATCATCGCTTGCAAATGACAAATTTTATGGCAAAGAAGAATCAGCGGTTTGAGTGTTCAGACATAGAAATTCAACGCAAAGGGAAATCGTTTACCGTCGATACGATTTTAATTCTTAAAAAAAAGTATCTGCAGGAAAAATTATTTTTAATCATTGGTGCAGATAATTATTCTTCCTTCCATAAATGGAAAGAGCCTGAAAAAATACTTGAATGCACGACATTAACGGTAATGACACGCCCGACATTTGAGATTAAGAAAAATGAATTTATTTCTCATGAAAATATTATTTTTATTACTGTTCCTGCTGTGCATATTTCTTCATCTGAAATACGGGATAAAGTAAAAAGGGGAGAGTCAATTGAAGAATTTGTCTTACCGGAAGTATTAGCCTACATACAACGACAGCGCCTCTACAAATAAAAAATCCCGCTAATTGCGGGATTTTTTGTGTGGACAGGGAGGGAATTGAACCCCCGACACATGGATTTTCAGTCCATTGCTCTACCAACTGAGCTACCTGTCCATTTTGACCTACAAATATAAGAAAAATATTATTTTATCAAAAGAGAATTTTCTAAAGTCAAAAAAAGAAAACTTCACAAGTTTTATGGCTTGTGAAGTTTTCGTAAAAAAAATTAAATAAAGAGCGGAGCCATAACTAGTGTGATCGTCGAAAGGAGTTTAATTAAAACGTGAAGCGACGGACCTGCCGTATCCTTAAAAGGATCGCCGACGGTGTCACCAACAACGGTTGCTTTATGCCATTCTGTTCCTTTTTGACTTTCAACTTCTACATATTTTTTTGCATTATCCCATGCGCCGCCGCCGTTATTTAAGAAGAGAGCTACTAAAATTCCGGTAATAGTTCCGACCATTAATAAACCGCCGACTACTTCCGCGCCGGAAGCTCCATGTTCAGGCGAACCGGAAACTTGAAATACCCATTTAAATAAAATTCCGACAACAATCGGCATAAAAACGACCAACAAACCGGGAAGAATCATTTCTTTCAGCGCAGCGCGGGTAACAATATCAACACACTGACCGTAATCCGGTTTTGATGTTCCCTGCATAATACCGGGATTATTTTTGAATTGATCTCGAACATTGTTAATAACAGCATATGCAGCGCGTCCAACAGCTTTAATAGCAAGCGAAGAAAAAATAAATACCAACATTGCACCGAGCATTGCTCCGACAAAAACAGCGGGCTTGGATAAATCGATATGCGTTAATGAAAATCCATAATTACGCACTTCGTCGAAGTAGGCAGAGAAGAGAAGGAAAGCAGCGAGAGCGGCAGAACCGACAGCGTATCCTTTTGTTAATGCTTTTGTTGTGTTGCCCACGGCATCAAGACGATCAGTTTTACGCCGAATTTCTTCCGGCTGACGCGACATTTCAACGATACCGCCGGCATTATCGGTAATTGGTCCAAAAGTATCCATTGCAAGAATGTATGCCGCGGTACCGAGCATTCCCATTGTTGCAACGGCTGTTCCAAATAAACCGGCATCTTTTAAACCGGAATGTTCTCCGAGAAAATACGCCGAAATTAAAGCAGCAGAAATTACGAGGACAGGATATCCGGTAGATTCCATTCCCACCGCAATACCGGCTATAATATTTGTTGCCGGTCCGGTTTTAGATTGTTCGGCAATAGATTTAACAGGACGATATTTGTATTCTGTATAATATTGAGTTAGGAAAACGAATGCGAGAGAAGTTAACACGCCGATAACACCGGCAAGAAAGAAATTAAAATAATATTCATCTCCTAAGAGCCAGCGAGATGCAATGTAGAAACCAACCATGGCTAAAACAGCAGTAACATAAAATCCGCGATTTAAAGCATTCATAGGATCTTCTTGATCATTGGTTTTAACAGCTAAGATACCAACGATGGAAGCAATGATTCCGAATGCGCGGGCAACAAGAGGAAAGAGAAGAACGCCGAGCAGTGTTTGTCCCGTAAAGAAATCAGCATTTGCTTTGAAGAGCCCGGCAGCCAAAATCATTGCACCGATATTTTCTGCAGCAGTTGATTCAAAAAGATCTGCACCTCTACCTGCACAGTCTCCGACATTATCGCCGACTAAATCCGCAATAACTGCGGGATTACGAGGATCATCTTCAGGAATTCCCGCTTCGACTTTTCCGACAAGATCGGCACCGACATCGGCTGCTTTTGTGTAAATTCCGCCGCCAAGCTGTGCAAACAGCGCAACGAAACTTGCGCCGAAACCATAACCAACAATCAGCAATGGAATTTTTGAAGGTTCTGTTACAATTCCCATCCAATCGATCAACGCAAAAAGTCCGGCAACGCCGAGCAAGCTCATTGCAACAACAAAGAATCCGGAGACAGCGCCGCCGCGAAGTGCGGTCTGCAATGCACCGTTCATTCCTTTTGTGGCGGCAGAAGCTGTGCGAATATTTGTTCTAATAGAAGTCCACATTCCCATATAACCGGCGGCAACAGAACAGGCAGCGCCGAATAAAAATGAAATTGTCGTCCATAATGCAAGGTCAGAAGTCGTTGCAGGGTCATGTGGGTTAGGTGTGCGAACAAACGCGTACAAAATATAAATTAATGCGCCTAATGCAATTGAAAGATAAATGATTGTCATATTCTGACGTTTCAAAAATGCTTCAGCGCCGGCTTTAATGGCGTTAGAAATTTCCTGCATTGCTTCTGAGCCGGTATCTCTTCTTAAAACATCACGAATGAGATAAACCGCAAACAAAAGTCCGAGAATACTAATTCCTAAAATTAAAAGGAGTTCCATAGGGAAATTGAGTTCCTTTCTTTTTGTTAATTGAATGTATGTGAAATCAATGAAATACCCCGATGAAATCAGTAATCGGGGTATTTTAGATTGGATGAATTGCAAAGAATTTATGAAAGTATGTTCACTTTTCCAAGAAAAACTATTTGTTTCCCTTTGTTTTTTTTAACCATAAGAAATAAATTGGAACGCCTGTTAAGACAATTATAAGTCCGGGCCAAGTAAATTGCGGTTTTATAAGGAGCAAGTTAACACAAAAGGCAATGGCAAATAGAATGTATATTGCCGGAAGTATAGGATACCCAAATGCTTTATACGGTCGTTCGGCGTTTGGTTTTCTTCTACGGAGAATAAATATTGCACCAATTGTTAGAATATAAAACATCATAACGGCAAAAATAACATAATCCAGCATATCGTTATAAGTTCCGGTAAGACATAAAACACTTGCCCAGGTTGCTTGAATGAACAATCCCTTTTGCGGAACATTAAATTTATTCAGCGATGCGGCTCCGGGAAAAAATAATTTATCTTTTGCCATTGCGTAATATACGCGTGCGCCGGCAAGAATCAGTCCATTGTTACAACCGAATGTTGAAATCATAATAAGCAGTGCCATAATCACCGCGGCGCTTTCTCCGAACACCATGCTGGATGCTGCCACACCAACTCTATCCTGAAGCGCGAACTGCATTCCGCGTTCAGCGGACGTTACGCCATCGGGATTGCCGTGTAAAGGAATGACCAGTAAGTAGGTAATATTTGCAATAACATAAATTATTGTTACCGTAAGAGTTCCGGTAACTAAACTTAACGGAATCGTTCGTTTAGGATCTTTTACTTCTCCTGCGGTAAAAGTAATGTTGTTCCAAGCATCCGAAGAAAAGAGAGAGCCAACCATTGCCGCTCCCAGTGCGCTGAGAAGTGCAAATCCGCTTAAGCCGATACCGGGAGTGCTTAATGGTGAGGTTGACCATTGTGTTGTCCAGAAATTCGAAAAGTTTGCGGCAATGGCTTCGGCATTTTTTCCGACAAAAATTCCGAGTAGAATTAAACCGGCAAGCGATAGTGTTTTTGCAAAGGTAAAAATATTTTGAACTGTTTTAGCACCTTTCAAGCCGCGGGCATTGACTAAAGTGAGAATGAACAATGAAATGATCGCAATGAGATTCTGATTGTTCAATCCTACATGGTACGGTCCCATTATTCCGAATGGAAGATGGTATGGGCAAAATGTTCCGATTTTGAAAATCCATATATCGGGCGAGCACCAGCTGAAAATAACTCCGGTAAATTTTGCAAACGCAATTGCAACGGCGGCAATTGTTCCGGTTTGAATGACTGCGAATAACGTCCAGCCGTAAAGAAAACCCATCATAGGATTATATGCTTCTTTTAAATAAACATATTGTCCGCCGGCTCGGGGCATCATTGAGGCAAGTTCGCCGTAGCTTAGCGCTGCAACAACGGTTACAATACCTGTAACAATCCAGGCAATTAAAAGCCAGCCCGGAGAACCGAGAATTCTTGCCATATCGGAGGAGACAATAAAAATTCCTGAGCCGATCATTGAACCAATAACTATTGTTGTTGAATCCAATAATCCTAAAGTGGCAGTAAATTCATTTTTTTCATTCATTGACTTCTCCTTAGAAGAGATACTAAAAAGGTTTCTAATATAAAAAAACGCTCAGAAAGAAATTTTTCTTGAGCGTTTAGTACATAACAACTTGCTAAAAGACATTTTGTTTTGACAGGATGATTGTTAAAACAAATTTCAGAGATGAAATATTTTATTCTCGGTTCTGATTTGCGTAAACGTAAGAAGTTTAGAAACTCTTCTTCAGAATCCTCTGATAATTTATTTAAAACAATATTATGTCGTTTTATTAAGTTTACTGTGATGCCGGCTGTAGGAAAAATATATTATAAACCCAATTAACAGCCACACAAATAAGCGTATCCAGTTTTCCATTCCCAAACCATAAATCATAGCCGCACAGACAATTGCGCCCATAATCGGTACAAAAGGAACAAAAGGAGTTTTGAATCCTCTGGGTAGTTCCGGTTGACGAACACGCATAATCCAGACACCGATGCTGACAAGAACAAAGGCAAATAGTGTTCCGATACTTGTCATATCTCCCGCAACACTGCCGGGAAGAAACCCGGCAAAGAGACCGACGAAAATAAAGAAAATGATATTTGATTTATACGGAGTTTTAAATTTTTTGTGCACATCTGAAAAAACGGAGGGGACCAAACCATCCCGAGACATTGAGAAGAAAACACGGGACTGGCCGAGAAGCATTACAAGAATAACAGATGAAAATCCGGCAAGGATAGCAACGGTAATGAAATTCGCAAGCCAGCCATATCCCTGCATGTAGGTATGAATTGCATACGCAACTGAAGCTTCTTTTCCTGCTGTTCTAAAATCTTGATATGGTGATATTCCCGTTAACACATACGAGAAAAAGATATAGAGAATGGTACAGACAACAAGAGAAGCCAAAATTCCAATCGGCATATCTTTTTTCGGATTTTTTGTTTCTTGGGCAGCGGTTGATACGGCATCAAATCCGATGAATGCAAAGAAGACAACCCCCGCGCCGCCAAGGATTCCCAGCAAACCTCCAAAGTGATGTGTTGCGCCTAAATCTGTAACAAATGTTGTCGGCTCAGGAATCATTGGAGTGTGATTTTGAGAATTGATAAACGACCAGCCGAAAACAATGAAGAGAATAACAATGGAAACTTTTAAAATGACAATTAAGCCGTTTACCATAGCTGATTCTTTAGTGCCGCGAATGAGAAGAAGAGTTAGTAGTAATAAAATGATAAGCGCCGGTACATTCATAATTCCGTGCACCCCAAGCGAAGAGACTTCAAAGGGTGAGTGACACCATTCAAACGGAATTTGAACATCCCAATTTGCCAGAAGTTTATTTAAATATTCAGCCCAGGCAATGGCAACGGTTGCTGCGCCAAAAGCATATTCAAGAATTAAATCCCACCCGATAATCCACGCTATAAATTCTCCAAGCGTTGCGTAGGAATACGTGTAGGCGCTTCCGGCAATTGGAATTGTCGAGGCAAATTCAGCATAACATAAACCGGCAAATGCACAGCCAAATGCTGCAACAAGATATGAAATGGTAACAGAAGGTCCGGCATATTCTGCGGCAGCGGCGGCAGTTCTTACAAATAATCCGGCTCCAATAATAGCTCCAATTCCAAGCAGTGTAAGATTAATTGGGCCAAGGGTTCGTTTCAGCGCATGTTCAGAATCTTCCGATTGTTCTAACATTGCTTTAACAGATTTGGTAGCAAAGAGTTTTGAAGCCATTAAATGCCTCCTTATAGTTAAGGTGTATTACATTTTTGGATTTTGTTTGAAGTGTAACTGATTTCCAAAATACATTATTGTTTTCTTCGAGACAAGAAAAATCCGTATAACAAAAGGGCGGCTGAGACAAGGAAAGGCGCACTAAAATTTAATTCAAAAAGATACCCGCCGATAATTGGACCGATAATCATTGCGAAAGACATAATGGAAGACGTTACGCCAATGACTTCTCCTTTTATATTCGCATCAGCATGAGCAACTGCCTGCGATGCAATAACAACTCGTAATACCGCCTGTCCTGTTCCCAAAAACGGCAGTGCGGCGAAAAACAGAACGAGGCTGGTTGTTCCCATTAGTGAGATACCAATAAAGAGAATAAACATCATTATCGTTAAAAGCTGTTGTTCGGTAAACCGGTGAAGCCAGTAGCGTTTTAAAAACACTGTTTGGTTAAGAGCGACAATTATTCCTATAATGGTAAAGAAAAGACCGGTCTGAAATGAATTAAATCCGAATACATTTTGTGAAAAAAGAGCAAATATTGATTGGGTAATAACAAATGCAATTGAAAATATTATCCAAATGCTGTATAAAGAGCGTAACCCCTTCATTTGATAAGCGC
>JACFMZ010000037.1 GCA_019455105.1 Bacteroidota bacterium
TAAACATATCACCGTATTTGCCAACTTCATTCCATTCATTATTTTTCCTGTACCCAAGCGTTGTTCCCGACCAATCCGTTATAACGGTAGAATCTTTTTTAAAATCCCACTTTCCTGTTTGTCCGCCGGCATGCAGATGAAAACCAACAGAGAGCGCTTTATCGGCTTCAATATTTCCGGAAGAGTAAATTTTAATTTTCGGTCGAATGTTTAAATCCGCAAAAAAATATCTCCAATACGAAGAAGAGATATCTATATTATCCGTCAGCCCGACTCCCCACGAAAGACCGCTTAAATAAATTGAACCTTTCTCCAGCGTGTATCCCGTCGGGTCGAAAAAGATATCAATTAAACGGGATTGGCTGTAATTAAATTCTTCTTTTCCCTGCGTGCCGGGAATAACAACACCTTGTTCCGCCGTGCGCTCGATATTTTCTATTGCCAGAGCAATGCTGCCGAACGATGTTCGCAACACCATTTGTTCGTTCGTTTGCGAAAGAACTTCACCGGAAATTCTATTTCCGTCTTTCAGGTAAACGGTAATTTCTCTCGGTTTAATATTACTTTTTAAAATTGTCAGTTCGCCGATACTGGTCTGTACCACAAAAGAAGAATCGGTTTCCTTCAGTACTGTTCCGGCAACTTTATCTCCGTTCTTTAACTGAAACGTGCGGAGTTCACTTTCCTGCGAGAAGGCGAGTGAAAAACAGCAGACAGCAAAAAACGCGGTAAGAAAATATTTCATACCAGTCTCCGGATGTATTTGTATGGTGTTTGTTTTGAGAAAGAAAAGGGCTGAACTCATTAAAAGAGTTTCAGCCCTTGCATATTCCGTTTACATAAAAAATGTTCTCAAGTTTTTTATCGGCAGGAACGGAAATTTATTTACCTGCCATTTTTACCAACAAATCTACCACTCTGCAGGAATATCCCCATTCATTGTCGTACCACGAAACAACCTTAAAGAACCGTTTTTCGCCTTTCAAATTGTTATGCACGGTCGCCAGTGAATCATAAATTGAAGAGCGGTCGTCGTGAATGAAGTCGGTGGAAACAACTTCTTCGTTGCAGTATCCGAGAATTCCTTTCAGATATGTTTCGGAAGCTTTTTTCATTAACGCATCAATCTCTTCAATGGAAGTATCGCGTTCCGAACGGAATGTTAAATCAACAACCGAAACATCCGCGGTCGGCACGCGGAACGACATGCCGGTTAATTTTCCTTTGGTAACGGGAAGAACTTCACCGACGGCTTTTGCCGCACCGGTGCTGGAAGGAATAATATTTATTGCCGCTGCTCGTCCGCCTCTCCAATCTTTCTTTGAAGGTCCGTCCACGGTTTTTTGTGTTGCCGTATAGGCGTGAATGGTGGTCATCAATCCGCTTTCAATACCGATTCCTTCTTTTAACAGAACGTGAACAACCGGCGCTAAACAATTGGTTGTGCATGATGCGTTTGAAACAATGGTATGTTTTGAAGCGTCATACTCATTATCATTTACGCCCATCACCAGCGTTTTCACATCTCCTTTTCCGGGGGCAGAAATAAGAACTTTTTTTGCGCCGGCGGCAAGATGTCCTTTTGCTTTTTCTGAATCGGTGAAAAGACCGGTTGATTCAATAACGATTTCTACGCCAAGTTCTTTCCACGGAAGCTGTGACGGCTCTTTCTGCGCCTGCACGCATTTAATTTTATGTCCATTAATAATAAGAATATCAGGATGTTCAGCGGAAGCATTGCTCTTTTCACTTCCCACTGTTCCTTTGAAATGACCATGAATAGAATCATATTTCATTTGATACGCAAAATATTCCGCATCGGTGCTGACATCAACAACAGCAACAACGTCAACTGATTTTCCGAGAACGCCTTTATCCGCCATCGCACTCAGTACCTGCCTTCCAATTCTGCCAAATCCGTTAATTCCAACTTTAGTTCCCATTGAAAACTCCTTTTTAAGATAAATTACATTTTAGTGGTCTTGCTCATCAAAGGTACCAAGAAATTGCTGGAATTGCAAACAACGAAGAATATTCATTCGTATTTACTCATTGAAACTCATCTCGTAAACTGTTACCTTAGTCTTGCAATGAATTTATTTTCTCTACCCTTTATAACTTCACTAAAACCAAAATGGAAATTCTCCGGACGCTCCGTTCTTTGGAGTCTCCGGTGTTCCGATGAAGGATTTATTCTCGGTGAAGACCGAAACACCGAAACAAAATCCGGAACATTTTTCTGTTTACATCTTTCCAGCGGCAAACCGCTGTGGCAGGAAAAAATATTCGGCGAGCCGTGGTGGATCGGCATTGAAGCGCTGGTCGGCAGCCGCGCCTATCTTCACGGTTTCAAAAAACCGGATATGCCGGAACATCAAAAAATACTTTGCATTGATCTTCCTTCGGGAAATGAAGTATGGCGAAACGAACAGCTTTCTTTTTATTATGCGGATAACGACCGGCTGTTTGCGTTTAAAGAATTGTTTGAACGCCGAGTCTATTACCGGCTTGATCTGCAGTCCGGAGAAATTCTTGAAGAACATCAGCAGGCGCCGGAGCTGCCGGAACCGGATATGAGCGCGTATCGTTTTCCTAAACTTTTTACCGCTCATCAATCGGAATTTGAATTTCTGCAGCGGTTTTTTCCGCCGGCGCTGAATCTTGAACAGACGGAAGCCCTTCTTTATAAAAATTATTTTATCGGCAATTCATATACACCAAACAACAATCGTTCGCTGACCAATACGCTATATATTATCGACAGCGAAAAAAAGAAATTGCGCTATACCGATATTTTAAATAACGAAACAAGTTATCCTGTGCCGGATTCTTTTTTTATTTTCAAGGAACATTTATTTTATATTAAAGAACGAACCACGCTCGTTGCACTTCAATTGTAAGGAATAATTATGAACGCTTTGAATATTGTCTTTGCTGTTTTTCTTGCCGGCGCATTTATTATTTTCGGTTTCAGTGTCCGCCGGTTAATTGCTATTCTTGAACTGGGAAAAAACGAAAACCGGTTTGATAAAATTCCGCAGCGAATAGAAAAAACAGTCATCATTGCGTTTCTTCAATCAAAGCTGCTGCGCGAACCGTTTGCCGGCTTGCTGCATATTGCTATTTTTTGGGGCTTTCTGGCGCTCTCCATTCTTGTGCTTGAAACTATTATTGAAGGACTTGTCGGACATTTTTCATTTTCATTTCTCGGTTCTTTTTATTCTGTCATTACTTTTTCGCAGGAAATTTTCTGCGTTCTGGTAATGATTGCCGTTATTCTTTCTTTGTGGAGAAGATTTATCACCAAAGTAAAACGGCTGCAGGTTGATGCGCACGGAAGTAAAGATGCCGCACTGATTCTCAGCTGGATTTTTCTTATTGTAACGTTCACGCTGTTACAGAATGCTTCCCGCATCGGTTTGGGTATGTATGAAGCGGGAATACAGTATCCGATTTCTTCTCTTCTCTCTTCCGTCTTCTTTTCAAATTCGGAGAGCACAAAACTTCTGCAGGATATTTTCTGGTGGGCACATATCGGCTTGGTGCTGCTTTTCTTAAACTATCTTCCCTATTCAAAACATTTACACGTTCTTACTTCTATTCCCAACGTCTTCTTTACAACATTGGGACCAAAGGGAGCGCTGAAGCCGATTAATCTTCAAGACGAAACATTAACAAAATACGGCGCAACGGATATTGAAGATTTAACCTGGAAGCAGCTTTTAGACGGCTACACCTGCACCGAATGCGGCAGATGCGATTCGGTCTGCCCGGCAAATTTAACCGGCAAACCTCTTTCGCCGCGCAAAATTATTGTTGATACGCGCAAGCGGATGATGGAAAAAGGTCCGCTGATGATTTCAAACCAGCTGGACGCAAATTCTGAAATTGCCTCGCACACATTGTTGGATAATTTTATTACCGAAGAAGAGCTTTGGGCATGCACCAGCTGCATGGCATGCATGCAGGAATGTCCCGTAACAATTGAGCACGTACCGGAAATAATTGATTTGCGGCGCGGCTTGGTGCTGAACGAATCCCGCTTTCCGCCGGAATTGAAAACCGTCTTTGATAATCTTGAACGTAATTATACACCGTGGGGATTTTCTCATTCAACGCGTGCGGACTGGGCAAACGGTTTGGATATTCCCAAAATGGCGGAAGTTGGCGATGCAAAAAATATTGATGTGCTCTTCTGGGTCGGCTGCGCCGGCGCGTATGATGCACGGTATCAAAAAGTAACCATTGCTTTTTCAAAATTAATGAAGAAAGCAGGAATCTCGTTCGCCATTCTCGGCACGGAAGAAAAGTGCAACGGCGATACGGCGCGCCGGCTTGGCAACGAATATCTTGCCCAAACGTTAATTGTTGATAATGTTGAAACATTAAACCGCTACAACGTTAAAAAAATTGTTACCACCTGTCCGCATTGCTTACACATTATGAGCAAAGAATATCCGCAGTTCGGCGGCAATTATGAAGTTGTTCACCATACGGATTTTCTCAATCAATTAGTTAAGGACGGAAAGTTAAAAACTTCAAAAAACAAAAAAGATCCTTCCACAATAACGTATCACGATTCCTGCTATCTTGCCCGGTATAATGATATTACCGAATCGCCCCGCGAAGTGCTGCAAGCCGGCGGAAATACTCTTGTGGAAATGAAGCGCTCAAAAGACCGCACCTTTTGCTGCGGCGCCGGCGGCGGAAGAATGTGGCTGGAAGAGAAAGAAGGAAAGCGTATTAATATTGAACGAACAGAAGAAGCACTTGCTACCAATGCCGATACCATTGCTTCCGCCTGCCCGTTCTGCATGACAATGATGACCGACGGCGTAAAAACAAAAGAAGCCGATGAAAAAGTGCGGGTAAAAGATATTGCGGAAATTTTATTAGAATCGGTTGAATAATTTCTGCCGAAAAAGTTATGAAAGATTCAAACGAAAATATTGAATCGGCGGAACAGCGTCTGCTTTGGTTCAAAGAATATGAAAAAGTAAAAAATGTTCCTGCCGTCTGCGCAAAGTTCGGCATCAGCAGAAAAACATTTTACAAGTGGCAGCGCCGGTATAAAAAAGCAGAATTTTCGCTGGAAAGTCTTTCCGACCAATCACGAAGACCGCACACCAATCCGCGGGCAACGCCGGAACACGTGATTAAACGCTTACGCGAACTGCGCGAGCAAACCGGCTTCGGACAGAAACGCCTGCAGTTATATCTTTCAATTTGGTACGGAATTGATCTGGCAGAAAATACCATCTGGAAACTGCTGCGCCGCTCCGGCGTTGATATGGAGGTAACAAAAAAAAATAAAAGAAAAGTTAAACCGAGCGATCCGCTCTTTCCCGGCGACCGCGTCATTCTTTTTATCCGCACGTTTGAAAAACCGATTAATAAAAAGAAATATTTTCTTTATGAAGCGGTGGATGAGTGTACCCATCTGCGAATTGCAAAAATTTACGGCTCGCATTCTACTCTCTCCGCGTTGGACTTTGTACAGCAGATTCTCGTTACCTTTCCCTTTCCCGTTCGCTATCTCCACACGCCGCTGGATAATGTTTTCACAAGCGTTTCAACAGCAAGATCAAAAACACACGCCTTTACATTAAATTTACGAAAGCTTGGCATTAAACATTTTGTTCCCACCAAGAGACAGACCGCTTCGCCGACCTATAATGAAAAAATTAAAAAATTTTATTCACCGAAAGAATTTCTCAAATTCAATTTTAACGCCCTGCACGATGCTGAATTATTACTCCGGAGATACCTGACGGATTACAACAACAATCAGCCGAGAAAAGAAATCGGGCTGAAAACTCCTCTTTCAAAATTAAAAAACTTCGCTCAGTTTAAAGAAATAGAACGGTTTGAAACTTTATAAAAAATAATTCACCGTAAGTTCTCTTTCTCTGCAGAATTCCGGATCTGTTCACCTGCCAGAGCATTCAACTCGCTTACAAATTTTTCAATCTCGCTGTCGGAAAATCCTTTTTCTTGTGCGGCAGATTCTAACGTTTCCCAAATCGGTTCGCCGCAGGCAATACATTTAATTCCTTTCTGCATCATATAACGGACAGCTTCAGGAATTTTCACGACAAGTTCTTCAATGGGTATTGTTCGCGTTATCATTGCTGCTCCAATAGTGTTTTACTAATTCTTGAACATATCGTTCCAACGAACCGGCTAATAATTCGCTCGAGCAGGATTTTCGGAACGTGTTGCAATAGCGTTCGGCAAGCGATGCCGCTTCTTCGCCGGTTTTCGCTTCGGCAATTTTTTGTTGAATGCCGTTACAATATTCAGCAACCAGCTGCGATTGACGCTCAGATGCGGCAGAAATATATTCGGTATGAAACTGGTCTATTAATTCATCAAACATAAAAATTCCTTTCTTATGTTTGATGCTGACGGGAAAGAGAGGATGCAAAAATTATTTCACGGCGGCAGAATTGAAACAGAAAATTTCTTTGGAAATATTAGCGATTCTGATTATCTTTGTATCACTTTTGAAGAATAGCGCCGGGGTAGCTCAGCTGGTTAGAGCGTCGGAATCATAATCCGTAGGTCGGGGGTTCAAGTCCCTCCCCCGGTACAAAATTTGAAAGATTTTCTCTTTCTTTTACCAAGCGGCAACCTCATGCCTCCTAAAAGCGGAGGCATTTTTTATTTTAAACTTCACCCCCGTCATAATTTTGAAGATTAATTTTTCTTCACCTTAAGATAAAGCTGCTTTTTTTTCATCGATTTTTATCTCTTTTATTTTTCTTTCTGCGGCAGATTAATTTGGAACTTGTTCCTGAGCTTTTGTTGTTTTATATTTCGACTATTAAAGTTTAATAGTCGAAAAGACCAATTACTATGGGCGAAACAACTTCCGAAGAAAAAAACAGACTTATTGTTGAAGCGGCGACAAAGCGGTTTGCTTATTACGGCTTTACCAAAGTAACGATGGATGAAATTGCCGCGGATGTCGGCATGGGGAAAGCTTCGCTCTATTATTATTTTGCGACAAAAGAAAAATTGTTTCAGGCGGTGATTGAGAGCGAACGAGAAGAATTTGTAACAAAGATTGAAGCGCTTATTAACAAAAATAGTTCTTCGGCGCAGAAGTTAAAAGAATACGTTAAACTCCGGCTGGAAAGTTTTCGCGATCTTGTTAATATCGGCAGCATTACATTAAAGCAGTCATCAGAAGCCAACGCCATTTTCCGAACGCTGCTGAAATCGTTTATGGAAAGAGAAAAAAAACTGCTGGAAACAATTTTGAACGAAGGGAAAAGGAACAACGAATTCTCAATCAGCACAATCACCGCTACCGCGGAATTATTTCTTCACATTTTACAGGGAATGCGTCTTCGTACCATTAATGAAGCGCCCCATCGTATAGAAGAAGAACAGTTTCAATCGCTGCAAAAAGAAATGGAACTTTTTGTTTCAATATTTATTAAAGGAATTCAAAAATAAAAAAGGATACTATGAGCACACAAGAACCTGAAGAATTACTTGACGATGAAGAAATTGAGAGCGTTCCTCTCTTTAAGAAAAAGCGCGTTGTTATTCCGCTGCTTATTTTTGTCGTTGCCGGAGCCGTTGTTGCTTATTACTGGTATATTCAATACAGAAATTTCGTAACAACGGACGATGCCTTTGTCGATGCAAACCGCGTTTCTATCAGTTCAAAAATTTTAGACCGCATTACGGAATTGCATGCCGATGAAGGAGACACCGTACATATCGGCGAGATACTTGTCCGTTTGGACGAGACCGATCTTCGCGCACAGGAAACACAATCGCGCGCAGCGCTTCGTCTTGCGGAAGAAAATATAAAACTTGTTACGGTAAATATTAACCGCGCGCAGGATGATTTTGCAAGAGCGGAAACACAATTCAAAGCTGCCGTTATTACCCGTGAACAATACGATCATGCCAAGCACGCGCTTGATGCAGCAAATGCTGAAATGACCATCGCCCAGTCAAAAATTGCCGCTGCAAGAACACAGCTCGGCGTTGTAGAAACGCAGTTAAAAAATACCGCCATCATTTCTCCCATTGAAGGAATTGTTGCCAAGCGCTGGCTGATGAACGGCGATGTTGCCCAGCCCGGACAGGCAATTTTTACGGTGTATGATCAAAAGAATGTTTGGATAACGGCAAACTTTGAAGAAACAAAACTCCACGAAATTCTTCCCGGCGCCGATGTTACGATTTCTGTCGATTCATATCCGGGGAAAACATTCTACGGAAAAATTTTTCAAGTCGGCACGTACACTGCATCGGAATTTTCATTAATTCCGCCGAACAATGCTTCCGGAAATTTTACAAAAGTCACACAGCGCATTCCGATAAAAATTTCCATTGAATATCAGTCTGATGCACCGCCGTTATTCCCCGGCATGTCGGTTGAAGTAAGCGTGAAGGCAAAATTGTAATGGCGCAGAAAAAAAATACATCCATCCGCTCAAGCGTTACTAACCAAATTGCATCGCTGCATCACGAGCATCCTTCCTACCGCTGGTGGGTGCTGCTGAATGTAATGATCGGAACATTTATGGCGGTTCTCGATTCTACCATTGTGAATGTTTCTCTTCCGAAAATTATGGCAACATTCGGCGCTTCGGTTGATAAAGCGGAATGGATTTTAACCGGTTACTTGCTTGTCTTTGCGGTGATGCTTCCTTCCTCCGGCTGGATTGCCGATCATTTCGGTTACAAGCGAACCTATATGTTGTCGTTTGCACTTTTTACCTTCGGCTCTTTTCTCTGCGGACTGGCGTGGGATGAAAATGCTCTGATTGCGTTTCGTGTCGTTCAAGGCTTAGGCGGCGGCTTAATGATGCCGATAGGTATGGCAATTGTTCTGCGCGAATTTCCGATTGAACAGCGCGGAACAGCGCTCGGCTTCTGGGGAATTTCTGCCGCTGCTTCGGTCTCTTTCGGTCCGCTTGCCGGCGGATATTTAGTTGATAATTTCAGCTGGCATTCAATTTTTGATGTGAATGTTCCGATTGGGATTGTCGGAATTTTTGCAACCTACATTATTCAGCGGGAATATAAAACGGAAACAACGCGCGATTTTGATGTGGTAGGATTTCTTTCGGTAACGGTATTCTTAACTTCCATTCTTCTGGCACTCACCGACGGCAACGCCTCGTGGAACGACGGCGGCTGGACATCGCCGTTTATTTTATGGTGCTTTGCCATTTCCATTATTGCCTTAACAGTTTTTCTGATTACTGAATTTACCGTTAACCATCCGCTGATTGATTTGACGTTATTTAAATATTACAACTACAGCATGTCCAACGTGGTGCTCTTTATCTTTGGCTTTGCAATTTTCGGCAGCACATTTTTGCTTCCGCTGTATCTTCAAAATTCTCTCAGCTATACTGCTACACAAGTTGGTTTACTATTTCTTCCGGCAGGAATTGTTCAGGGATTAATGTCACCCGTTTCGGGATTGATGGGGGATAAATTAAATCCAAAAGTGCCGGCGGTGCTGGGAATGATTTTTCTCTGCATCAGCTGGTATATGAATACAACCCTCTCGTTATATTCTTCACATTCCGATATTATGATACCGTTGTATTTACGTGGAATCGGGCTTGGGTTGCTTTTTACTCCGCTCAGCAGTTTGGCATACAGCGATATACCGAAAACAAAAATGGCACAGGCGTCGGGCTTGTTTAATGTTATCCGTCAGATCGGAGGAAGTTTCGGCGTGGCAGTCGTCGGCACGCTGCTTTCAACACAGACTTTAAAACATATGCAGATTAACGGACAGGTGATAAATATTCATTCTCCTTCTGTTCAACAGGTTGTTAACAATCTCAAACATTTTGCGGGGCAGTCGCAGGGCGGAACAGCGGCAGTTTCTTCGCAGCAAGCACAGGCGCTGCTCGGTTCGCATCTTTCAAATCAGGCGTTTGTGCAGGGCGTTGATGATGTGTTTATGTTTTCATTTTTTATTATTGCGTTTGGAATTATTCCGCTTTTATTTCTCCGCACGCCGAAAAAAACTTCCGGTGAAACGCATATGGCTCTTGAATAATTAGAAACGGATTTTTTTATATGAACGAAATAAAATATTTTTTCATTTTTCTTGTGCTGGGTATCAGTTCAATTTCTGCACGAACAATTCATACGCTAACCTTACATGATGTTCTTCAGCAGACGCTTTCCGTCAGTCCGCAGTTGAAAGAAGCAGAGCGGCAGATTTCCGGCGCCGAAGCTCGGGTGAATATTTCTCAATCAAGCGATTATCCCACGGCAAGCGCGCAATTTTCATACGCCCGTGTTTCTCCTGTCAGTTCGGTGGCATTTGGTCCGGCAACATTTCAATTAAATCCGGCAAATAATTACGACGGACATGTGGAAGTCAATGCAATTCTCTACGATTTTGATAAACGCTCTGCCGCAACAGAAGTTTCAAAAACCGGAGTAACAACAGCACGCGACCGGCTTGAATTAACAAAAGAAGGATTGGCATATCAAACCGCGAAATTATTCTATACAATTTTGTTTATCCAAAAAAGTATTGATGTGCATAACGAAGAAATTCGCACGCTGAATGAGCATCTTGCCATAACAAAGAAAAAAATTGAAAGCGGCACGGCAACGGATTTTGACGTGCTGACGATTCAAGTGCGCATTGCCGCCGCTCTAAATAAAAAAGTCGATTTGACCAACGCTTTGCAGCGGGCAGAAATTCAATTAAAAGAATCGCTGCATTTTCCTAATGAAGATTCATTACAGCTTTCCGGTTCGTTCGATTCGGTTTCGGCACCGCAGCAAGAGAACGCATTGCTTAAACAGGCATTCTCTTCCCGTATTGAATTACAAGCGGTTGAAAATTCCATTACCGCTGCTTCTATACAAAAGAATTTAGCATCGCTCGGCAATTATCCTTCGCTCAATTTTCATTTTTCATACGGACTAAAAAACGGACTCATTCCGAATATTGATGTGCTGCGCGGAAATTATGTTGCTGCACTCGGTCTTTCGGTTCCGCTGTTCGACGGATTTAAGAAAGATTATCAGCTTGATGAAGCAGAAGCCAATCTCAATGCTGTTCAAGAGCACAAAAATGTTCTTGCTCAGCAGATACAAACAGAAGTGCGACTCGCGCTTGCGACTGTTTCGTCAAATCAGGAAAAAGTCCGCATTGCGCAGTTTAACATTGAACAGGCAAAGAAGGCGCTGGAGATTGCCCGCATTCGCTACAATGCCGGAACGGTTACGAATTTGGATTTATTAGATGCCGAAACTTCGCTCACCGAAGCACAGTTTCAGGAAGCACAGGCATTATACAATGTGGTGATAAGCAGTTACGAATTAAAGCAAGCAGCCGGCGAAAAGATTTTTTGAAAAAAATAATGCGGAACATCTACCTTCAACAATGTTCCGCATGATTTATTTTCTCTTCTAAAACCTCATCTTTTCTTCATTGAACTTCACGCATTCCATTCTTACATTAAAAAGAAAAAACCGTATCACAATTTCTAAGGAGAGTTACTTTGAAAACCATCGTTACCTGTATTTTCTTACTTACCTGTTCGCTGTCTGCCCAAAATCTTACTCTTAACGTAATTGTTCCGGGACAAGATACGGTGAAACTGTGGGGAAATAAACACCGTATTGCAGCAAACACACTTCCCACGGCAAAAGCATTTATAAATAATAAAGAGGTGAAGGTCTATGCCAGCGGCGCCTTTGTCTATTTCTATACTGCACCGACGGATACTTCAACGCTTCATATTACAGTGCTCGGCGTAAACGGCGATTCGCTTTCCAAAGATATTGTTTTTATTAAACAGCAGGGACAAAAAACATCTCCGGAAGATCCGATTACCATTGAAAGCGTGATGATCCAGCCGGCGGAAGATCTTTGGCTGCGCGCCGGAGATATTCTGGAAGTCCGCATGAAAGGAAGTCCGAATAAAAATCCGGTTTTTGATTTAGAGGGCGTCGTTTCCGGAATTCCGATGCGCGAAGTTGACTCGAAAAATAACAGCGGGCTTTCCGGAATTTATGTGGGACGGTACATTATTAAAGAAAACGATGAATGCGTTAATGCTTCCGTTCGGTTTAGAATTAAAAAAGGATGGTTCAGCAGCGTTGAAGCCGTTTCTAAAGGAAAA
The DNA here is from genome assembly GCA_019455105.1 of Bacteroidota bacterium. GTDB lineage: Bacteria > Bacteroidota > Ignavibacteria > UBA10030 > UBA8401 > JACFMZ01. The sequence continues at coordinate 12,138 of JACFMZ010000037.1, forward strand.
GTTTCTATCATTCGAGATTCGCTTCCCCGCGTTGCTGAAATTGTCGGCAACCGTCCCTTTATGAATTACGGCTTGGGAACGGACAGACTCGGCGGCGCAAAAATCGGTTACATTACCACCGGTATAAAAGTTTTGATAACGGGAAAACAAGGAGACCAATATAAAGTTAAATTGTGCGACGGGCTGAATGCATGGATTCCTGAAGAATATATAAAACTTCTTCCGTTCGATACGACGCTGCCGAATTCGCTGACCGGTTCGATTTCTGTTGCAGGAAATGATTCCGAAGATGTTGTGCGGATTGCTGTCGGACAAAAACTTCCGTTTGCCGGCGAACAGCTTATTGCTCCCACCGCACTTGTTGTGGATATTTTCGGTGCAACTTCCAACACCAATTGGATTACCCATCAGAAATCCGCACAGGGAATTAAACAGGTGAAATACACGCAGGTCGGAACGGATCATTTTCAGCTCACCATTTTCTTAAACTACAATCAGCATTGGGGACACGATATTTCGTATGAAGGCGGAACGATGAAAATAAGAGTTCGCCGCCCTCCGGTGGTTGCCGATACTTCAAAGCCGCTCCAAAATATTCTTATTGCCGTTGATGCCGGACATGGAATCGGAAGTCAGGGAGCGCTTGGCGCAACCGGCGCAGTTGAGAAAGATATTACGCTCGCTACAGCAAAAGAATTGCAAGCGCAGCTTCTTGCCAAAGGAGCAAAAGTAGTAATGACTCGTGAAACAGATTCCAACGTTACCATGATTGACCGCGCGATGATTTCCATAAATTCCGGTGCGAAAATTTTGGTCAGCATTCACAATAATTCCACCGGCGAAAGCTCTGACGCGGAACAGGTAAAAGGAACCAGCACCTATTATCGCTATCCCGGTTTTAAACCGCTGGCGGATATTATGTATAATAAAATGCTTTCTCTCGGTTTAAATGAATGGGGTGTTACCGGCGGATTTAATTTTTCATTAAGCGGACCGACGCAGATGCCGAACGTGCTCTGCGAAGTCGCTTTCATTTCAAATCCCGACGATGAGATGAAACTTCTCGACCCTGAGTTTAGAAAACAGACTGCCGTAAAAATTATTGAAGGACTTGAACAGTTTGTTTTAACAAGTAAGAAGTAAGAATGATGAAGGAAGTGTTACTTAGCAATTAATTTTAATTGTCATTCCGAATCCCATAGGGATGAGGAATCTGCCGGTGATTTTTTATTCACGTTTGAGATTCCTCGCCTCCTGCGGAAACTCGGAATGACAAACGAAAAAGATTTAAGTGTTTGTCATTCTCCTAAGAGTTACTTGAATCGAAATTTGCGCTTTATGTAAATGATGAATCTGAGTGTCATTCCGAATCCCGACACGAAGTGTTCCTGCCAAAGGCATCCCTTTGGGATTCGGAAAGGGATGAGGAATCTGCCCGTGATTTTTTATTCACGTTTGAGATTCCTCGTCCCTTTGGGACTCGGAAAGACAGTTTAAAGATAGTTTTTTTGTAACTATAATTAAAAAGAGAAAAATTTTATTATTCATAATTCTTACTTCGCACTTCTATGATTTCATTAGACGGAAACTCACTGACAATTGCCGACTTATATTCGGCGGCAACCAATTCGAAAGAAAAAATTTCTCTCGCTCCATCGGCAAAAAAAGCTATGCAAAAATCCCGCGCGCTGGTGGAAGAATGGATTCGCAGCGGTGAAGTTGTGTACGGCGTTACCACCGGCTTTGGCGAGTTTGCCAATGTAAAAATTTCGACAGATAAAATTGAACTGCTCCAAAAAAATTTAATTGAAAGCCACGCCGCCGGTGCCGGCGAGCCGCTTCCGCCGGAAGTTGTCCGCGCGATGATGATTCTTCGCATTAACGCACTTGCCAAAGGATTTTCCGGAATTCGCGTGGAAACGGTTGAATTCATCATCAAATTTTTTAATGCGGGACTTATTCCCGTTGTTCCTTCGCAGGGATCGGTCGGTTCCAGCGGCGATTTGGTGCAGCTTGCGCATCTCGTTCTTGCGTTTATGGGAAAAGGAAAAACATTCAGCCCCAAAAAACAAGCGGTCATCAATTCTTCGCTTGCATTACAACAAGCAAACTTAAAACCGTTAAAACTTTCTGCTAAAGAAGGACTCGCGCTTATCAACGGAACGCAGATGATGACAGCATTTGCTTCGCTGGTTATTTACGAAGCAAAACAATTAATGAAACTCGCCGATATTTCCTGCGCGCTGAGTGTTGAAGCATTGAAAGGAACGGACAAAGCATTCGATGAACGCATTCACAACCTTCGCCCGTATAAAGGACAGCTTACCGCCGCAGAGAATCTCCGCCGATTGATGAAGCACAGCCAGATCCGCGAATCGCACCGCTTCGGCGACGACCGCGTGCAAGATGCGTATTCTCTTCGATGCGCTCCGCAGGTGCACGGCGCTTCGCGCGATGCGCTGGAATATGTTGAATCAAAAATTGCGATTGAAATAAATTCCGCAAACGACAATCCGCTTATCTTTCCTTCACAGCGGGAACATCTTGAAGGAGGAAATTTTCACGGTCAGCCGATGGCGCTGGCAATGGATTTTGCCGCCATTGCACTTTCGGAACTGGCAAATATTTCCGAACGCAGAATTGAACGAATGGTAAACGGCGCACTGAGCCGCCTTCCCCGCTTTCTCACCAAACACGGCGGACTGAATTCCGGATTGATGATTGCGCAATACACCGCTGCATCGCTCGTTTCGGAAAATAAAGTGCTCGCTCATCCCGCCAGCGTGGATTCCATTCCGACATCGGCAAATCAGGAAGATCATAATTCCATGGGTTCAATTGCAGCACAGAAATGTTTTCGCATTTTAAAAAATGCACAGACAGTTATTGCTATTGAACTGCTCACCGCCGCACAGGGAGTTGAATTTCACAAACCGCTGCAATGCGGAAAAGGAACAAACGCTGCATATCAAGCAATCCGCCGGCACATTCCTCCGTTAGAAAAAGACCGCGTGCTTCACGATGATATTCAAAAAGCATTGGAGTTGGTGCAGAATGGAAATATTTTAAATTCCGTAGAAAAAGCAGTTGGCGGGCTGAAGTGAAATTTTTCTTTTCTTAAGTAACAGCAACTAAATCGCAAAAAGACAAGCAGCTATTTTTGAAAATTTCATCAAAAATTCCATTACAATCATTATGTTGACCGATGTTATTATTTTTCGTACTCTTGAATAACACACGGAGAGACAAATGGATGAAACAAGCATAAAAGAAAAATTCCATCGGCTGATTGATTCTATTTCTGATACAAGACTTCTAGAAGGATTGTACGAAGCAATTGTTCAACTGGAAGTTTCGCAGAACAAAAAAGATATTCTCGATGAATTGACAAAAAAACAATTACAGCATTTGGAAGAATCATTGCAGCAAAGTTATTCAGGTAAAGTTGTTCCGGATTATATGGTGCGGGAAAAAGCTGAACAATGGCTCTCGAGATAATTTGGACGGAAACAGCGCGAGATGATTTATTTTCTGTGCTGTCGTATCTTGAAACAACGTGGTCACGTAATTCCGCAAAAAGATTTTACTCTATTCTCATTTCAAAAATTGATCTACTAAAAAATTTCCCGTTAATTGGACATGTTTCCCGAAAGAAACCAATATACCGAAGATTATTAATAACGAAACACAATACATTATATTATCGGGTAGAGGATGAAAAAATTTTTCTTCTCAGTCTATTCGATAACAGAACAAATCCCGACGAAAATCCTTATTTGTGAATACTCACATCGAAATCATGTCTCCCGCCGGTTCGTGGGAATCACTCGCTGCCGCAATAAAATTCTCGTGTTACAGAATTAAATAATCTGTGGCGTGTGAAGTTATCTATTCTTTTTATTTATCAAATTTATTACAACGCGAATTAATGATTCGCGCTCTTTGGGCTTGCTTTCAGCCATAAGCAGAATAATTGCTACTAACGCATTATCGCCGATACGTTTTTTCTTATCAGATGAGTATAACATAGAATTTTTTTCAAGAAACCAGAGAAATAATGCCGCCGCAATTCTTTTATTACCGTCTGAAAACGGATGGTTTTTCACTAAAAAATATAATAGATGTGCAGCTTTTTCTTCAATACTCGGATATAATTCTGTTCCGCCGAATGTTTGGAAAACAGCATTAAGAGATCCTTCAAAACTTTTATCTTTTTTATTTCCAAAAAGAGACGAAGCATTAAATCGTTTACGCAGTTGCAGAATTATTTTTTTTGCTTCTTCATATTCTATTCTCTTTGCCTTAGCGGCAGTAATATGTCGCACCGATATTCGTTGATGGTCGTAATCATCCAATAGATCCAGCGCATACGCATAATCCGCAACAACATGCAGCAGCGCTTTGGCTTCATCGCCGCTCATATCGCGTCGTTCTGCAACTTCACTAATCAGTTGAATAGTTTGTTGAAGTTCCTTGAGCCGCTTTACATTTATTGTGTATCCTTGTATGAAATGATCTTTCAACCGTTTCGTTACCCACTGACGAAACTGAGTTCCACGCAAAGAGTTTACTCTATAGCCGACTGAAATAATTGCATCAAGATTATAGTGAAGTATGTCTCTCTTAACCGTTTTATTTCCCTCTTTTTGAACTTGTGCAAATTTTGCACATGTTTGACTTTCGATAAGTTCCCTTGTTTTATAAATATTTTTAAGATGCCGAAGAATAGATGTTCTATCTGTTTCAAATAAATCTGCTAACTGATATTGTGTCAGCCATACAGTATCCCCTTCAAATCTCACTTCAACCTGTGTTTGCTTATCTTTTGTTTGATAAATTTCTATTTGAGACATCGCTATACCCTAAGATTATTTTTATCAAAATAAACGATTATCTCATTCCGTGCAATTATAATTCTTGCATGAATTTTTGTATCTTTATTCCATGAATACACAAATCGAAATCATGTCTCCCGCCGGTTCGTGGGAATCGCTCGCTGCCGCAATAAAAGCCGGCGCACATTCCGTCTATTTTGGAATTGAGCAGCTAAATATGCGGGCGAAATCTTCCAATAATTTTACGTTGGAAGATTTGAAAACCATTGCCGAAACCTGTAAAGCGCACAATGTAAAATCATACATTACGCTTAATACAATTATTTACAATCACGATTTGCAGCTGATGCGAAGCATTGTTGATGCAGCGCAGGAAAGCGGCATTACCGCCGTTATCGCTTCCGACCACGCCGTGCTGATGTATGCCAAAAAGAAAAAGATGGAAGTGCATATTTCCACACAAGCAAACGTTACCAATATTGAAACCGTTGAATTTTTTTCTTCCTTTGCGGATGTTATTGTAACAGCGCGCGAGCTTTCGCTTTCCCAGGTTGCGGAACTTACGCGCGAAATAAAACGCCAAAATATCTGCGGTCCTTCCGGCGAGTTGATAAAAATTGAAGTCTTCGCTCATGGCGCGCTCTGCATGGCGGTTTCCGGAAAATGTTATTTAAGCCTGCACACGCATTATTCTTCCGCCAACCGCGGCGCCTGCATTCAAAATTGCCGGCGGGATTATATTGTTACGGATAAAGAAACCGGTTACGAATTGGAAATTGATAATGAATATATCATGTCCGCTAAAGATCTCTGCACCATTGATTTTCTCGATAAGATTCTCGATGCCGGCGTTGAAGTGTTGAAAATTGAAGGACGCGGGCGCTCAGCGGATTACGTATATGTAACAACAAAATGTTACCGCGAAGCGGCGGAATCAATCGCCGATGGAACATATACACAAGAAAAAATTGCCCGCTGGAAAGAAAAACTTGCCACAGTGTATAACCGCGGATTTTGGGACGGCTATTATCTCGGAAGAACGATGGGCGAATGGAGCAATACTGCAGATTCGCAGGCAACAAAACGGAAAATTTATCTCGGAAAAAATATCAATTATTTTTCCAAGCCGAAAATTGCTCACTTCAAAATTGAATCACAATCGCTGGAAGTGGGAGACGAAATTATTATCACCGGTCCGACAACGGGATACATTAACACCATTGTAAAAGAACTTCGAATTAACGAGCAGAATGTTCAGCACGCATCTAAAGGGGACGAAGTAACCATACCCATTGAAGAAACCGTCCGCCCTTCCGATTCGTTATACAAACTTGTAGAAAATAATCCCTGAAAAACAGTTTGTACACTCCATGAAGTTACACTAAGCAAAGTCGAAGTGCGAGAAAAAGAAAAATATTTTCTTTGTGCCTTTGCGTGAAACAATAGTATGATTCGTATAACTCACTTCAGAAAAAAATGTATCGGCTGTAATGCCTGCGTGGAAGTTGCGCCGGAGCGATGGCGCATGTCTAAAAAAGACGGCAAAAGCGTACTGCTGAAAGGAAAAGAAAAGAAGGGCATTATTTCCGCTGTTGCGCCGGATGATGAATACAAAGCAAACAGCATCGCCGCAAAAATGTGTCCTACAAATATTATTAAAGTAGAGAAAATAAAATAATTTTTAGAAAGAGAATTCTATAATCATTATTATTCTCTGAATGAAACCTTCGTTCCCCGCAGCCTTGTCATTCCGAGGAGTGAAGCGACGAGGAATCTGATTGCTCTGTAAATCCAAAACGAGATCCTTCGTCTCTTCTCTACGAGACCCGAAGGGTTGCCTTCGGCACCAGTAGTCGGAATTCTTATTGCGCACAACGGCTACCCGTTTGCGTTTGCGGTAACCGGAACGGTTTCTCTTCTTGGAATTTTCTTTGTACAAAAACTGAAGAAATAAAACGCCGTTCGGTTTTTTCTCACTTTTCTTTTCCGACTCTCGCAATTTTTTCTTATCTTGTGAAGAAAGTTTAGGATTTCTCTATGACACTTTCGAAAGATTTTCTCCGCACCATTCCCAAAGTTTTACTTCACGATCATTTAGACGGCGGCTTACGTCCGCAAACTGTTATTGAACTGGCAAAAAACCAGCATTACACAAAACTTCCCACGACTGATCCCGGCGAACTCGATATTTGGTTTCAGCGAGGCGCTCAGCGCGGAAGTCTTCCTCTTTATTTAGAAGGCTTCGAACACACATGCGGTGTTATGCAGACAGAAGAAGCACTTGAGCGCGTGGCGTATGAAATGATGGAAGATATGAAAAACGACGGCGTAGTGTATGTGGAAACCCGCTTCGCTCCGATTTTTCATACCAACAAAGGTCTGCCGACACACAAAGTTGTCCGCGCCGTTTTAAAAGGATTGGAACGCGGAAAAAATGATTTCGACGTTCATTACGGCGTTATCATCTGCGCCATGCGCCACATGGAGCCGATGGTTTCGCTGGAAATTGCCGAACTCGCCGTAGAATTTCGCAATCACGGTGTTGTTGGTTTTGATCTTGCCGGCGAAGAAGGGGGCTATCCGCCGAAAAAACATATTGATGCGTTCCATTATATTCAGCGGGAAAATTTTAATATCACCATTCACGCGGGAGAAGCGTTCGGCAAAGAATCAATCTGGCAGGCAATTCAATGGTGCGGCGCGCATCGCATCGGGCACGGCACGCGCTTAGTGGAAGATATGAAAATTAAAGAGGGCGAAGTGCTTTCCATGGGAACGCTGGCGCAGTATGTTCTTGATAAACGTATTCCGATTGAAATTTGTTTAACCAGTAATCTTCATACCGGCGCCGTTCGCTCTATTGAAGAACATCCCTTCGGCATTCTTTATAAATATAAATTCCGCGTTACGCTCAACACGGATGACAAACTGATGAGCGGCATTACCTTAACGGATGAATATTTACTGGCTCACGAAAAGTTCGGACTTGGTATTGACGAGCTGGAGAAAGTTACCATCAACGCAATGAAATCGGCATTTATTCCGTACAAAGACCGTATTAAAATTATTTATGATGTTTTAAAACCGGGATATACCGAAGCAAGAAAAAAACTGCAATGATACTCTATTTTCTCCGCCACGGTGAAGCCGCCCGCACTTCCGGCATAGATGCCGACCGCGCATTAACTCTTGAAGGCGAAGAAGCCTCGAAACAAATCGGCAGCTTCTGCCGGAAAACAGGTATTGCGTTTACGCATGCATTGGTAAGCCCGTACACCCGCGCGCAGCAGACGGCAGAATTTGTGCTAAAAAATTATCCGCATGTTTCAAAAGAAACGTGTGAATATCTTACGCCGGATTCGGATCCGAGAAATCTTTTCAATGAATTAAAACATTTTTTGGACAGCAGTTCAATTCTTCTCGTTAGTCACGAGCCGTTTTGCAGTACTGCCATTTCACAGCTTATCAGCGGCGGCGAACGCTCCGCATTAGTTATGAAAACAACATCACTCGCCTGCGTAGAAGCGCACCTTCCTATCGGAAAAGGATTAGGCATACTTCATTGGCTTATTACGAGTGATATTGTTAAAAAAAGTTTAGTGGAGTAAGCTTATTGAAAAATTTTCTACTCTTTCTTCTATTCTTTGTTCTCGTTCCTCCGGCGCTCCGCTCGCAGACACTTCGCCAAAAAATCGGCCAGATGGTGATGGTAACATTTACCGGGGATTCGCTGGAAAAAAATTCCGCGTCGCTCGATACGTTAAAATCCGATATTGCGGAGGGCTTAATCGGCGGCGTAACTTATTTTACCTGGAGTAATAATCTTCAGTCACCGGCACAAATAAAAAATCTTTCAAAACAATTGCAGCAGCGCTCATCCATTCCTTTGCTCATTGCGGTTGATCAGGAAGGAGGAAGAGTTGCGCGCTTAAGTAAAAGCAACGGGTTTGCTTCAACACAAAGCGCGTATCAATTAGGAACAGTGATCAATAAAGAATCAAAAACCCGCGAGCAGGCATCGCTGATGGCAGGATGGCTTTCGCAAAGCGGTATTAACACCAACTTTGCGCCGGTAGCGGATATTAACGTAAACCCAAACAGTCCGGCAATCGGCGCGCTCGACCGTTCATTTTCCTCCAACGCAGACAGCGTTGTGCTTCACACAACATGGTTTTGCGATGAGATGCACAAAAAAAATATTTTTACTGCTTCAAAACATTTTCCCGGTCACGGCAGCGCAAAAAGCGATTCGCATCTCGGATTTACCGATATTACCGCAACGTGGGCGGACAGCGAACTTATTCCGTTTCAATCGCTTATCAATCAGCATTCCGTAGATATGGTGATGACGGGGCATTTATTCAACCGTACCATTGATTCGGTGTATCCGGCTTCGCTTTCTGCTTCCGCTGTTACTTCCCTGCTGCGAAACCAAATGAAATTTAACGGCGTTGTTATTACCGATGCTATGGGAATGGGTGCCATTACAAATAATTACGGCTTCGCAGAAAGCATTGTTCTGGCGGTTAATGCCGGTGTGGATATTCTTCTCTACACGACAAATTTAGATTCTTTAAACCGCTCACTTGCGCGCACCATTGTTTCACTGATTGAAGAAAAAGTCGCCGGCGGCGAAATCAGCATCACAAGAATTAATGACGCCTATCAGCATATTATGACGTTGAAAAATAAACTTACTCCCGCCGCCGTGCAATCTTCGCAGCATCAGGTTCCGGCGCAGTATTCTCTCGGCAGTTATCCGAATCCGTTTAACGGAGCCGTCACCATTCAATTTTCTCTGCCGCGCGTCATGGAAGTACGTGTAACAATCTACGATATGCTCGGAAGAAAAGTGGAAGAAATATTGAATGAAGAAGTTTCATCCGGAAAAAATTATATCCGTTGGAATGCACAGCCGTATCCTTCAGGAATTTATTTTGCACAGCTTCAAATTGACGGTCATCTGTTCACCCAAAAACTTGTGTATATAAAATAATATGAAAACTATTTTTCGCATCAGCGTTTTCTTCAGTACCTTTTTGTTGTATTCGGCGGCGTATTCGCAGCTTGAAACCATACGTCCCGCACTGCAGAATGTAACCTCCGGTTTTACCGGACGCGTAGGAATTGCGGCAATTGATTTGCAAAACGGCGATACGATAACAATCAACAACAATCATCATTATCCAATGCAGAGCGTCTTTAAGTTTCCGATTGCTCTTGCGGTGATGCATGACGTTGAGAAAGAAAAACTTTCTCTTACACAAACCGTTCGATTAAACGATAAAAATTTATTGCCAAACACCTGGAGTCCTCTTCGCGAAAAGTATCAGAACAAAAATATTGATGTAACGCTTGATGAAATTTTAAATTCCACGGTTTCTCTCAGCGATAATAACGGCTGCGATATTTTACTTCAGCTTCTCGGCGGAACAGCGGTTGTTGAGAGATATATTCACTCACTCGGAATTCACAACATCGCCATCACCGCCACGGAAGCCGAAATGCACAAAGCATGGAATGTGCAATACAATAATTACAGCACTCCGTATGCTATGGCATCGCTCTTTAAAAAATTTTATCAGGATTCTCTCTTCTCCGCACAATCAACAAAATATTTATGGAATATTCTCGTCAACACACAAACAGGCATAAACCGACTGCGAAAAAAACTTCCATCCGGTTCAGTGATCGGCCATAAAACCGGATCTTCGGATGTGAATGAAGAAGGAATTGCCGCCGCAACAAACGATGCCGGAATAATTATCCTGCCGAATGGAAAAAAATTTGCCATTGCAGTTTTTGTTTCAGATTCAAAAGAGAGCGAGCAGCGAAGAGAAGAAATTATTGCGGAGACGGCAGGTATTGTAAGCGGCTTTTATATGAAAGTTATAAAATAATTTATTTGCCGCTGAATTATTTATTTCAAAAATTCAGTGGAAATTTTCTCTTTTTTTGAGTTTCTTGTAACATCCAGCCCGCATTGTAATTACTAAGGAAATTTTTATTATGGCAAAAACAAAAAAAACTATTTCCTCGTCTCAACTTGTGGAAGGGCTTTTCGCTCTTTCAAAAAATCTTTGGTGGACGTGGAATGTTGATGCACAAAATATTTTTCAAGAACTTTCACCCGAACTTTGGACAAAATCCAATCACAATGCTTCTGCCCTGCTTGCCGATATTTCTGAAAAGGAACTGCACGCGCGTCTCGGCAACCAGAAATTTGCCCGCCGCGTTGATGAGGTATTGAAACAGTTTCATACGTACATGAACAATAAAACAACCTGGGCATCAAAAAATGCAAAAGAAATTAAAAGCCCTATTGCGTATTTCAGCGCTGAATTTGGTTTTCATGAAAGCGTAAGAATTTATTCCGGCGGTCTGGGCATTCTTGCCGGCGACCATACAAAATCCGCAAGCGATCTCGGAATTCCGTTTGTCGGCATTTCACTTTTTTACCGCGAAGGATATTTTGAGCAGCGCATTACCGTTGACGGCTGGCAGCAGGAACACTACGTTCCGGTTGATTCAAAAAAACAGCCGACTGAACTTGTTGTTGACGGCGAAGGAAACCCGATTGTGTGTCAGGTGCAAATCGGTTTTAATTCCGTAAAATTTGTTGCGCGTAAACTGCAGGTCGGCAGATCTCTCATCCTTCTGCTGGATACGAATCTTTCGGAGAATGAAGAAAATCATCGCAACATTACGGCACACGTGTACGGAGGCGATACGGCAACCCGTATTGCGCAGGAAATTGTTCTCGGCATCGGCGGCGTGCGTATGCTACGCGCCATGGGAATTAAACCTTCCACCTATCACATGAACGAAGGACATTCCGCGTTTCTCACGCTGGAATTATTACGGGAAGAAATTTTTAAAGGAGTGTCGTTAGAAAAAGCAAAAGAAAATGTCATCAAGCAGTGTATCTTTACGACGCATACTCCTGTTCCGGCAGGACATGACCGCTTCAATAAAGATTTGATGACTTTTGTTTTTGAACGGCGGGTGAGCGAATATGGAATGACAATGGATGAGCTTATGAAATTCGGCAGCGAACATCCCGAAAAACCGGATGAGCCGTTCTGCATGACCGTGTTGTGTTTAAAAATGTCCCGTTCCGCCAACGGCGTCAGCGAGCTGCACGGAAAAGTCAGCCGCGAAATGTGGAAAATGTTATATCCCGAAATAAAATCGATGAATAAAGTACCGATCGGTTCCATCACCAACGGCATCCATGTCAACACATGGTCGAACAATTCAACAAACCGGTTTTGGAACGATTTGGCAGGGAACGATTGGAAGGAAAAATTTCTCGAACCGAAATTTTGGAAAGAAACCGTCAACAAAATTTCCGATGAAGAATTATGGGCGCACCGGTACGAACTGCGCCGGCAGTTGATTGAATTTGCCCGCCGAAGACTGCATCTGCAGCATTCCCGCTACGGCAACGGAACGGCAGTGTACGAAACAATCTTAAATCCCGACGCTTTAACCATTGGTTTTGCGCGGCGCTTTGCCACCTATAAACGAGCGCCGCTGCTCTTTACGCACTTTGAAAAAATCCTCGATGTTTTCAACGATCAGAAAAAACCGGTGCAGATAATTTTTGCCGGCAAGGCACATCCGCGCGATGATGAAGGAAAGAAATTTATTCAACGTGTGATTGAATATTCCACTCATCCGAATCTTTTCGGCAAAGTTATTTTTCTTGAAAATTATGATATGAATGTTGCGCGTCATCTCATCTCCGGCGCCGATGTGTGGCTCAACAATCCCCGCCGCCCATTGGAAGCCAGCGGCACCAGCGGTCAAAAAATTGCCATACACGGCGGATTAAACTGTTCTATTATGGACGGATGGTGGCGCGAAGCATACGACGGCACCAACGGTTTTTCCATTGGCGGCGACGGACAACCCGAAGCGTATGATGTTCAGGATGAACAAGATGCGGACTTTTTATATGATGTGATTAAATCAAAAATTATTCCGGAGTTTTACAATCGCAATGCACAAGGCATTCCGGTGAAATGGCTGAAACGCGTGCGGCGCGCAATTGCAACACTTGTTCCGCAATATAATACACACCGCATGGTAGCTGAATATGTGAAGAAATATTATAAATAAGGAAAATGCCCTCTGATGGCGTGAAGCTATCGGAGGGCTTTCAAAAACTTTACGAGTCTGTAAAATAATTTGTGTAAATAGGATTTTTCATTACAATAAATGTTC
>JACFMZ010000038.1 GCA_019455105.1 Bacteroidota bacterium
ATACGGTTCTGTTCAGCCGTAATGATGTTCTTGCGTACCTTACCGATATGGGAGGAACAACATCCCATTCCGCACTGCTGGCACGCTCGTTAAAAATCCCTTCCGTCGTCGGTTTGAAAACATTCAGCAAAAATGTACAGACCGGTGATTATGTTATTGTGGATGGATACAACGGCTCGGTGATTCAGCATCCGACGCGCGCAACCATTCGAAAATACAAAGAGATGAAGGAAGAGCATCGTATCTTCGATCTTGCGCTGAAACAAATTCGCACAATGGAGGCGGAAACGTTAGACGGAAAAAAGGTTGACCTTTCCGGCAACATTGAATTTTCCGAAGAAGGAGATTTTATTAAAGAGCAGGGAGCGCACGGCATCGGTTTGTATAGAACGGAAGGATTGTTTATTCGCGAAGATGATGATCCGAGCGAAGAAGTTCAGCGGCAGGAATATGCGGAAATCTTAAAAGGAGCACTGCCTTATAAAGTGGTTATGCGTACGCTGGATGTGGGAGGGGATAAAGTTGTTACTTCGGCAATTGAAGAAGAAAATCCGTTTCTCGGCTGGCGGGGAATCCGTATTTCGCTCGACCGTCCGGAAATATTTTTACGGCAGGTTCGGGCGATGCTTCGCGCCAGCGTGCATGGTAAAGCATGGATTATGCTTCCGATGATTTCCGGCGTCAAGGAAGTTCGGCGCGCAAAAGAATTGATTGAGCAGGCGAAGAAAGAATTACGCAATGCCCGCGTTCCGTTTGACGAGGAAATAAAAATCGGCGCGATGATTGAAGTTCCTTCTGCAGCGGTAACCGCCGGGGATATTGCCGCCGAAGTCGATTTTCTTAGTATCGGCACGAACGATCTTATTCAATATCTCATTGCGGTCGATCGAGGCAATGAAGTGGTTTCTCATCTCTATCAAGAGTTTCATCCTGCCGTAGTGCAGACCATTGCGCACATTATCAATGAAGGACACCGAGTCGGCAAGCATGTTGCGATGTGCGGTGAAATGGCGGGCGACCCGATTGCAACGCTGCTTCTGCTCGGGCTTGGTTTGGATGAATTCAGCGTTACGCCGATTGTTCTTCCGGAAATAAAAAAGATTATCCGCTCCATCCGTTTCAGCGAGGCGAAGGAAGTTGCCGAACATTGCTTGACGATGAAAACAGAGGAGGAAATAAGAGAATTTCTTCGTATCAATGTTCATCAAATGGTTCCGGATTTGTTACTGCCGGAATAGAAAAGAGAATTTTCTTTCATACAAAAATCTATTAGTTCTGTAACCCAAGGCAAGGAATAGTTTCCCTTTTTTATTGATATCCTTCCGTTTTTGGGGATTTTTGTATGAAATGAAATATAAAAATTCCGCCCTTTTTAGAATATTCTAACATTTTGATTATTTGTTGACTCTGCCTTTATGTGTAGTTATCTTTATTACAGAAAATATCCAGTAATCATATTAATACACATAACCACTTGGAGGACCCTCAATGAATAAATTAACAAAAATCTTTGCGTTACTTATTGCAGTTTCTGCATTTGTATTTGCACAGTCAACCACAGCCTCTGTTACGGCAAACGTTTCTGCAACGCTGACTATCATTTCAACACAAAACTTAAACTTAGGAAATGTTGCTCAAGGCGGAACTGTAACCGTTAACGGAAACGCTGCTACAGCTGCACGTTTCACCATTACCGGTGCCGGAAATGCTGCTACCACTGTTACGGTAACAACCCCGACCGATTTAACAAGCGGTGCTAATACCCTGCCGTTTACTGCGGTCAATGCATACTATGGAACAACAAACGCTGCAACTCCGTCAACATCATTTGGTGCAACAACCGGCGGTTCAGCAAACACAAACGCCAGCGGAAATCTTTTTGTGTTTGTCGGCGGCAGCGTAACAGCCGGCGCTTCGCAGGCTGCAGGCGCATACAGCGGAACAATTACCGTTGCAGTTACTCAGCCATAACAGATTCTCATTTGTAAAATTTTATGCCCTCTTTTATGAGGGCATTTTTTTTTGTACTATTAGAAAAGCATTTCACCGTTTCTATTGTAATAAATACCAATGAACATTCGTTTTACGTTACTCTTCATAAGTCAGATTATTTTTTTATGCGTATTACCGGCGCAGAATGTTCGTGTGGTAACGCAGAATAATTTAACCATCGGAAGAATTGAACCGGGGGAAGCAATTAATATTTCCCCGGCAAATTCGCAGGCGGCAAAATTTATGATTACGGCGGAAAAGAGCGGAACCTATTCTATTCTTTTTACTCTGCCGTCATTCTTATTGTCTCTTTCGGGAAATGCGGAACTTCCTGTGCATTATGATGGGTCATCTGCAATGTATTCAACAACGCCGTATTCTGCCACCGGAACATTCTTTGATCCGCGGCAAAATTTAATTCTGTATCTCAAAGAAGGAACGCCGTTGTATCTCTGGCTGGGAATTCAATCTCATCCGGCGAAATTTCAACAAGCCGGTAATTATGCCGCAAATATTACTCTTTCCGTTCAACTGCAAAAGTATTAATTATGAAAAAAGTATTTCTCGTTGTTGCAGCACTTATTTTTCTTTTTAGCGAAACCATTTTTTCACAGATTGTTGTTACGCCCCCGTATGTACTGCTTCGTTCATCAAAAAAAGTTTCATCCTACATTGTCGAAAATCGATCGGATAAAACCCAGGAAATAACAATACGATTTCAATTCGGCTATCCGTATTCCGATTCAGTGGGAAATATGGGAATGAAATATGATGATACGACGGCGGAAAAAAAATATTCCATTGCGGAGAATATTTCCGCTTTCCCGAAAAGATTTATACTGCAGCCGAGACAGCAGCAAACCGTACGGCTTTCCATACACAACGCGCAAAATTTTACGGATGGAACATACTGGGCGCGGCTGATAACCCGCGCGCTTCCGCAGCAAGTGTTTGTAGATTCGGTCGGCGCCGGTGTAACAACGGCGATAAATTTTGCTTTTGAACAAATTACGACCGTAGCGTATGCGGCAGGAAATCTTTCCGTGTCGCTGGAAGCAGAAGGGAAAGGAATAATGATTGATTCTCAGCAGGTGAGAGTTTTATGGAACGCAATAAAAACCGGGAATTCCCCTTTTCTCGGAACCGTGAAGTTTAAATTGTTCGACAGCCGCAACAACCTTATTTATGATTCATTTGAAACGGTCGGCATTTATCAAACAATGATGAAGAGAACAGATTTTCCGATTGAACTTTTTCAATCTCATTCGTCGTACACCGTAGAGTTTACCATAGAATCGGAGCGATCGGATATTCCTGCGGAGGATATTGTTCAAACGAAACCATTGATTGCGCGGTTTAACTTTACACTGCCGTAAAATTATGGGCAAAGAAAACCGACTTTATGTTTTTCTTTTTTTCGGTTTCATCGCTTTTATTTCCACTGCCGTTTCGCAGCAGAGCGAGAAGGAAGAAAAACAATCTGTTCCGTTAGATTTTTGGTACGATCAGGGAAACGTGCAGACCAGCATCCCGTCTCTGTATGAGAACGGACAGTTTTATTTATCGCTCGATGATATTTGCCGCACACTCGGAATTTTTATGCAGTACGATTCCGCGTTTACTTCCGCCGCCGGATTTTATCTTACCGAAGCAAACCGCTTTCGCATAAATTTTGCCGAAGGAAATACGGAGATCGGGGCGCGGCATGATACATTGCCTGCTTCCGAATCGGCGAGCGACAGATTACATTGGTATCTGCTCCCTTCCGTTTTTGAAAGAATGTTCTCTCTAACCTTTACCGTTGATTTTTCCTCGCTTTCTATTTCATTGGTTACCAATGTAACGCTGCCGGTTGTTCAAGCGGTCGAACGGGAGCGTCAATTAAAGTATCTGCAAACCGTACATCAAGAGAAAATTTCATATCCGCTTCTGTTTCCGTTAGAAAGAACTATTGTTCAGCCGGGCGTGCTCGATTATTCGCTTACGGCAAATCGTTTGGGAAATAAAAATTCATACGGCTATCAGTTTGGCGCCGGTTCGGAATTATTCGGCGGCGATATTAACGCTGAACTGATCGGCGATGTGGAACAAAACCGGTCGTCGTTTTCTTCGCAGGCGGTCTGGAGATATCCTTTTGAAAAAGAATTTCCGCTGACGCAGCTTCAAATTGGAAATATTAATTCCGGCGGAATTCTTCCGCGCGATATGCGGGGCATTTTGTTGAATAACGAGCCGCTGCAGCCGAGAGAATTATTTACGACATTTTATATTGAAGAGCATACTGTTCCACAATGGACAGTATATCTGCTGAAAGACAATATTATTATTGCCGCGCAAAAAGCCGATGAACTGGGAAACGTACGTTTTGCCGTTCCGCTGACGTACGGTTCAACAAATTATGACGTGCGTATTTATGGACCGAACGGCGAGCAGATAGAAAAACGCCGCCGTCTTGAAATTCCCTTTTCATTTACTCCGCCGGGAGAATTGCTGTACGGATTAACTGCCGGTGAAAATATTTATGGAAACGGAGGAACGGCAACACTCTACAGCGAATATGGTTTTTCAGATAAAATCAGCCAGCGGCTCGGTCTGCAGGTTATCAACGATTCGGTAAGTACGCGGAATTTTTTTTACAGTAATTCTTCATTTCGTCTTTTTGACGGAGGAGCCGT
The DNA here is from genome assembly GCA_019455105.1 of Bacteroidota bacterium. Taxonomy (GTDB): domain Bacteria; phylum Bacteroidota; class Ignavibacteria; order UBA10030; family UBA8401; genus JACFMZ01. Next base: position 4,668 of record JACFMZ010000038.1, read on the forward strand.
CAGCCTTCAAGCGGCGTATCCGTATAAATACACGGCGCAGTTTTCCAATGTTCATACTTCTCAAATTTCGTATAATGCCTCCTACTCTCTTTTTTCTTCCGACAGGATTTTAAATTTTGCAAAACAAAAGAGCGCTTATCAAGCACAGCTCTTTCTTCCGTATGATCTTTCAGGTCTTTTCCTTTCCGGCAGAATGCAATACACCGGCGCACAGTTTGAACAAAGTAATTATCATTCCGCTGTTTCTTCACTAACCGGATTTTACCGAAGAACATCCGTTTCCGTTGAAGCGCAGATGAATGAAACTTCAACATCCTTTGGTGCAGTAAATAACACTATTGCCGGCATTGCCGTGCTTCACTCTCTGCGCCTGCCGATGCAATTGTCAAAATCATTTTCCGGCGTGTTGTTCTCGGGAGCGTATTATCATAATTTTTCTTTTCATCGTCCGGAAAATATTCGGGCAGAGCTTTCTTCAAATATTTTTACCGGCGGAAGAATCTCATTCTTATTTTCGCATTCATTTCAAACGGCGCAGTCGCAGTTTGGTTTGCAGCTCGTGTATGAGTTTGATGCGGCGCGCTCAACATCGTTCATGCAGTTTTCATCGCGGCAGCAATTCAGCCAGAATGTTCGCGGTGCGATGGCGTACGACCGGGCGTTTCACACGGTGCAATTTTATAATCAGCAATGGGCGGGCAATGCGGCGGTACGGTTCATTCCGTTTTTTGATGAGAACGGAGACGGAGTAAAACAGCCGAGCGAGCAGATTCTTCCCGATGAAATGATTAATACCAAAGGGGCGGCAATATTTCAACGCCGATCGCATTCTACGCAGGAACTATGGCAGATGCTTCCGTACAACACATACTCTGCCGAGGTAATGGTAACATCAAGCGGGAATGCGATGCTTGTTCCGCAGGATAAATATTTTTCTTTCACCACCGGTGCCAGCGTGCTGCAGCCGATTTATATTCCCTTTCACTCAGTCGGTTTAATTGAAGGAACCGCCGCCGCCATTCGTAACGGAGAACAAAAACCAATTTCCGGATTAACGCTTCATGTGTACGCGGAAGATAATACGGTAACGGATATTCCGGTGTTTCAAGACGGCGCCTATTATTACGTCGGCTTGCCGTTGGGAAAATACAGAATTGAAGTTGATAAAAAACAATTAGAAATATTGAAGTTAAAAGCTGTGCCTGAATCAATTCCGTTCTCAATTACTGCTGTAGAAAATTCAATAAGCGGATTGGATTTTCAACTGCTTCCTCTCGCTCCGTAATGCCTTTCGAAAAATAATTTTGTAGAAATAACAAAATTTATTCACACCATTTTAATAAAAATTCTAAAAATTTTATGATTTTCACCGAATAATTTTTGGCATTACCAATGAACTCTGTTTGTTATACACACAATGACAAACAGGGCAAAATACATATTTATATTTTTTCTGTTGATACTTTTTACCTTCGGAAAAAGTTCGGCGCAAAATAGAACGGCAACGGCAACCGTTCAGGCAACGGTGCTGCCGGCGCAGAATGTTGAATTTCAGTTTGTCGAAGATAATCTTGCAAAATTTGTTGTTTGTAATGATGGAAGCTTTCAGCTCAACATTACCTCTCAAAATTTTGAAACGGTATCGTACACTCTAACGAAAAGTCCGGCGATTTTTATTTCCGCCAGGAAAAATGAAATTTCGTCTGTCCGATTAGAAAATCTTTCTCTTTAAAAGGGCAATAAATTTCTTCAAAATCTCTTTCCGTTGTAACATTTTCCTAACTTGACTTTAATCACAAGTCGCTCTATATTGTCAAAGCAAGAGCCGTTGCAGGAATTACTAACCAAAAACCCGCAGGTGAACCAATGTCTGAAGAAATGGATTTTCTCCGCTACGTGCCGATTTTCAGCGAATTATCCGATAAAGATCTTGAAAAAATTGTCTCTCTTGGCGTTCGAAAAAAATATAAAAAGGGAAGCATCATTCTTCTTGAAGAAGAAACCGGCGCCGCGCTCTTTGTTATTGTCAGCGGAAAAGTAAAAATTGTCCGCATGGATGATGACGGACGGGAAGTGATTCTTTCTATTCTCGGTGAAAGCGACTTTTTCGGCGAAATGGCAATTTTAGACGGACTGACCCGATCAGCAACCGTAGTCTCAACATCAAAGTCCGAATTGTTTATGATTCATCGAGGCGATTTTCTAAAGGCAATTAATGATTATCCCTCCATCGGTATTGCATTGCTGCGCGAGTTAACGGCACGGCTGCGCAAAGCCGATCAGCAAATAAAAAGTTTATCGTTGAAAGATGCCGCCGGAAGAGTTGCTACCGTTATTTTGCAGCTGGCGGATGATGTCGGCGTCTTTCGCAAAGGGAAAGTAGAGATTGATGAACTTCCGCTTCAACAGGATCTTGCAAATATGGCAGGGACTTCGCGCGAAACAATTTCCCGCATGGTACATAAGTTTATTAAGAAAGGACATCTGCAGCTTCAGGGAAATAAACTCATCATTAATGATTATGAAGCATTTAAAGCAATGCATATCTGATTGCAGAGTTCAATGATTGAATCGATGGGTTTGAAAGCAGATCTTCACATGCACACAAATTTTTCTGACGGCGAATTATCGCCGAATGAATTACTTACCTTATGTGTGCGCAAAGGCTTATCTATAATCAGCATTACGGATCACGACAGCGTTTCGGCATTTCCCGATGCCGTTGCGCAGGGGAAAAAAATAGGATTGGAAGTGATTACCGGCGTTGAACTCAGCGCGTCGCTGGATGATAAAGATATTCATATTCTCGGTTATTTTGTGAATTACGAAAATAAACGCCTGCAGGAATATCTGGAGTTTTTCAGAATTGAGCGTGTTAAACGAGCAGAGCGCATTGTGACAAAATTAAATGCGCTGAACATTCCTTTGAAGTTTGAATCCGTTATGGAACGAGCCGGTATAGGCTCCGTCGGCAGACCGCACATTGCCAGCGCTTTGCTGGATCAAGGATTTATCAAAACATATCACGAAGCCTTTGACCGCTACATCGGCAACAGCGGACCGGCGTATGAAAAAAAATTTCAGCTTTCTCCGGAAGAGGCAATTCAATTAATTTCGTCTTCCGGCGGACTTTCCTTTCTCGCGCATCCGGGACGCTTTACCAGTGAAGAAGTGATACAGCATCTGATTAAAAAAGGATTGGACGGAATAGAAGTCATTCATCCTTCTCACACACCGGCTCACAGCGCTCATTACCGCGGAATTGTCGGTGAATATTTTCTGCTCGAAAGCGGCGGCTCGGATTTTCACGGCGGGAAGAAAAGCGACGGCGTAACGCTCGGCGAATATTTTATTGACGGCGGAAAAGTTGAAATGATGAAAAACAGATTATTTTCACAACAGTTAAGTAAGTAAACAATGGAACAAGAGTTGGAAATTCGCGAACACGAAGGGGGAGTCAGCGCAGAGGGAAAACGTTTTGCTGTTATTGTCAGCAAATTTAATTTTTCCATAACAAAGAAACTGTTAGACGGCGCAATAGAATGTTTTAAAAAGAACGGCGCAGGAAATACAACGGAAATTGATGTGTACTATTGTCCCGGCGCTTTTGAACTGCCGCAGATAGCTTCCTTTGTGCTTCAGCATAAACAATATCATGCGGTTGTTTGTCTTGGGGCGGTGATTCGCGGTGAAACACCACACTTTGATTATATTTGTCAAGAATGCGCGCGGGGAATCGGCAGCGCATCGCAGACATTCGGCGTTCCGATTATGTTCGGCGTGCTGACCACCAATACGTATGAGCAGGCAGAAGAGCGCGCCGGCGGTTCGGTGGGAAATAAAGGATTCGACGCGGCGCTTGCTGCGATTACGATGGCAAATTTATATTCACAAATTTCGTAATAAAGAAAAGTACGATAAAATTATTTTTCTTTTTTTATGTTTCATGAAATTGAAAATAATTTTATTGAACGATGAAGAATGATGCAGGCGGAATGACGGTTCAAAAGTTTTTTGTTTCAGGATTTGTTGTTTTTCTCTTTTCGGTGCAGGCGTATGCAGGGATTGGCGGCTGGAAAAGTTATACCAATATGAAAAGCGTCCGCTCGGTTGTTGCATCCGGCACCGCTGTATGGGCGGGAACTTCCGGCGGCTTGTTCGGCTTTACTCTTTCCGATTCTTCCTATCGAAAACTTACCAATGCGGATGGTCTTTCTTCCAATGATATTACTGTTACGGCTCTTGATACGCACGGCAGCATTTGGGTCGGCGAAGCCAACGGTTCTATCGATATCTTTTCTCCGGCTGCAAATTCCTGGAAATACATATCGGACATTACGAGCACCGATAATACCGATAAACGCATTCTTTCCATTACGGCGGAATCCGACACCGTATTTATCGGCACCGGATTTGGACTGGCGATATTTTCTCTTTCGAAATTTGAATTTCGTGAGACGATTAATAATTTCGGAGGCGTTCAGCAGCCGGCAATTTATGATGTGAAGAAATTTCAGAACAGAATTTTTGTCGTAACTTCCGAAGGATTTTTTGCCTCAAAACAAAATGCCGTTAATCTTTCGGCTCCCGATTCGTGGGAATTATTGCTGAATGATAAAACCGGAAATTCTTTTGCCGTGGCGCGGGATACCTTATTCGCCGCCAGCAGTCAGGCGCTTTATTACTTTTTCAATAATACGTGGAATACGCTTCTTTCCGGCGCTGTAGCAAAAATTACTTCCGATGAAAATATTTTATACTATGCCCGCAATCAAATTATCTTTGCGATCGATGCGCAGCATCAGAGTATTCAAAAATCGCGGGCTGCCGGTTCAAGTATTACCGCATTAACAATAAATAATGCTTCAGTTTGTTATGCAGGTTTTTCTGAGAACGGAATCGGAAGTTGTGCGGATACGGCATCGGAATGGAAATATTATTTTCCGAACGGACCCGGCGGCAATCAGGTAACCTCTCTCGCTGTGGATAATAATGGAACGGTGTGGGCTGCTTCAGGCAGAACAAACGGAAAAGGATTTTATTCTTTTGACGGATCAACTTGGCGAACCTATTCGGTTTCCAACACGCCGCTGTTAAAATCGAATGACTGCTTTGCGGTTTCCATTGGTCCGAATAATTCCAAATGGATTAGTTCCTGGGGAACCGGTTTGTATGTTGTGAACAGTGCGGGAACGGTTGTTCGAAGATTCGATCATCTTAACCCCGGCTTTATCGGCATTGCAAATGATTTAAATTATATTGTTCCGGCGCGCGTTGCGGTTGACCATGACGGGAATGTCTGGACTTCAATTTATCTCGCCTCCAATCAATCAAAAGTAGTGTGGAAAATGTCGCCGGATTCGACATGGCAGGTGTATCCTTCCGATCCTTCGTTATATAATTCAATGCTGCAGGTTGTGGTTGATCAATATAATACAAAATGGTTCGGCAATCGGTTATACGGTTTTCCGGCTTCCGCAAAAGTTGTGTATTTCAACGAGCGCTCAACGATCGGCACGGCATACAACGGCTGGGGAAATCTTCAAACGTCGGACGGATTTACTGCAACAGGAATTTACGATATTGCGCTGGAAAATAACGGTGATATTTGGTTTGCTACGGATGCAGGAATTACGATTGTTACGGAACCGCAAAACCCTCAGATAAAAATTTCCAGAGTCTATCTCGGCTCGGTCCGCGATTTGCAGATTAACTGCATTGCTGTTGATCCGCTGAACAATAAATGGATTGGAACGAATGTAGGCGCTTTCGTAGTAAATGCGGACGGAACATCGCAGCTTAATCAATATACCGTTACCGGCACCAACGGAAAATTAGTTGATGATAATATTTTATCCATTGCTTTTGATAATAAAAAAGGAATTGCCTACTTCGGTACGGAAAAAGGACTTTCGGCGCTTAACATTCCAACCGTCGGCACTGTACCGGAAATGACGACGCTGCAAATTTCTCCCAATCCGGTTTTTTTACCTTCTGCGTCAACGGTGGAAATACGCGGATTAGCTGATAATTGTATTATTAAAGTACTTTCGATAACCGGAAAACTGATAAAACAATTTCCTGCACAGGGAGCCGGAAGAGCTTTTTGGAATTTGAAAGATTCAGACGGCAATACTGTCGGCAGCGGCGTGTATCTTTTTGTTGCCTACACATCGGACGGCGGACAGGTAGTGAGCGGGAAGGCAGCCGTTATAAGGAAATAGAATATGAAAACTCTAAACAACGTGCATAGTGCACATCTTCACAAATATACACATAGATAGGAGGATTGTAGCTTGGAAACAACATCTACTACTATTCTGGAACAACCGGCACAGCAGCAGAAAGAAGAAGTCTTCAGCAAACGTGTTCGCGCCGGAAAACGTACATACTTTTTTGATGTGAAAGCAACCAAATCAGAAAAGGATTTCTATATCACCATCACAGAAAGTAAAAAGGTTGGTGAAGATGAATTCAAGAAACATAAAATCTTTTTATATAAAGAAGATTTTGAAAAATTTGCCGACGCGCTTGCTGAAGCCGTTGACTACGTTCACGAAGAATTAAATAAAAACGGTATTATCGAAGAACCGGCAGTTCAAGAACCGGTACAAGAATAAATCCGTAGCAGTACTATACACAAACGGCTCTCTTATGCAGAGCCGTTTTGCTTTTTAAAGTATTCCGATATCATTTCTGCCATGAAGGGAAGTGCAATAATCAAAACGGGAAGGAGATAACGAAACCGTGCAATGATGAAGAAATGCAAAATGAATGTGATTCCTAAAAATGTAAAGTAACGGTATTTTTCGTATCGCAGTATCGCAAGAAAAAGAATTCCCCACAACGGCACTGTTATGAAATACCAGGAGATTTTTTTATAGAATGATTGTACGGAAGCATTGCCGTACACCCAGCTGTCCGGTACAACATTAAAGAGCATTTGCTGAAATTTATTAATACAGAGTTCGGAGAATGCTTCGGGGTTTTGCGCTATCTGCAAAACTAATTTCTCCGGCAATCGTTCTGCCTGCAGATATGCCGTATCCTGCCGTTGAAGTTCAGGATGCGCAGAATAAAAATCAATATCGCCGTTTCCTTTTGGAGTGTTTGAGAGATACACTGCTTCCACCACCGACGGAGAATGATACACGGCTTTATGCGGCGGCAGATGCTGATACAGCATTACGTCAATGCCGATGCCGGTAAGAATTGAAATAAATAAAATTCCTGCTTCAATTTTTCGTTTATCAAAAAGAAAATAAAGAGAAAACAAAGCAGCATAGACCGCGCCGATTGGGCGGGAAAGAGAGAGCGCAGCGGCAAAAACAAAAATAACCCAGCCGGAAAATTTTTTTGTCTGCCAGTGATACCATAAACCGCTGAGAAGAAAAATAAATAACGGCTCCGAAAAAAAATTGTTCGTCAGATAAAAGAGAGGCGGATAAAAAAGGAGCAGACACCACGCGATACATTGCGGTAACGGCGGAAGCGTGCGAAACAGCAACATTCCCGATCCCAGCAGAAATAAATTATTGATAATGATTATTCCATACACAGAAGGAAAAAGAGCCAAAATAGGATAGAAGAACGCCGCATGAAACCATTGAAAATGCAGAAGGCGGATTGTCGGCTCTTCATCCTGCGATAAATATGAATGGAGTTCAGAGAAGGAATGCAGATTTTGCGCCGTTGTTTCATCTTCCGGCAGGGCGGCGGCAAGAGAAGCATGTTTTTGTAAATTAACAAGAACACCAACATATGTTATTCCGTCGCTCTTTATCGTGCCGTCGCTGACCGCCAGAGAAATAATCAACCGCAGCGTGAAGAAGACCGCAACGAAATAATATTTTTTTTGTGTAAACAGAGTAAGAAATATTTCCAAGGGAAATTCCGACGTAGAAATTTAGGTTCTCTTTTCCATAGTATAACCATTTATTATTAAAGAGAAAAACAGCGATGACGGATAATACTCGCGTGTTGAATGCTTTCAAATAAAAAAGCCCTGCTTTTGGCAGGGCATTGTTGTTTCGGCACATTACAGAATTAATATTTCGGCGTAATTCCTAAATTTTTCCAGGCAAAAGCATACATATCAGTCCATTCTTCAATGTATTTTGAAGTCGGTTTTCCGCCGCCGTGTCCTGCAGAAGTTTCAATGCGGATAAGAATGGGATTGTCTCCTTTGTATTTTTCCTGCATTGTTGCAATATATTTAAATGAATGGGCGGGAACAACGCGGTCATCATGATCGGCGGTAACAACGAACACTGCCGGATACCGGAGCGTATCGCTGATGGTATGCAGAGGCGAGTATTTTTTCAAATAAAAAAATTGTGTTGAGTCATCACTTGAGCCGTAATCATTCACCCACGCCCAGCCGATAGTAAATTTTTGAAAGCGAAGCATGTCCATAACGCCGACTCCGGGAAAAGCAACTCGAAACAAATCCGGACGCTGATTAATAACCGCACCGATGAGCAGACCGCCGTTCGATCGTCCTTCGCAGACTAACAGGTTTGGATTGGTATAGTTCCGGGCAATTAAATATTCAGCGGCAGCAATAAAATCATTAAACACATTTTGTTTCTGTAATTTCATTCCTGCCTGATGCCATTTCTCTCCGTATTCGCTTCCTCCGCGGATATTTGCAACGGCAAAAATTCCTCCCTGTTCAAGCCACGCTAACCGAATGGCGTTGAAACTCGGATTGATGCTGATATTAAATCCGCCGTAACCGTACAGCCAGACCGGATTATTTCCGTTCAACTCAATTCCTTTTTTGGCGACAATGAACATCGGAATTTTTGTTCCGTCGCTGCTCGGATAAAAAACCTGGCGCGTTTCATATTCTTCAGGATTAAAATCAACTTCTGTTTTTTGATACAGCGTAGAAATTTTTGAAGTGATATCATATTTATACGTAACGGCGGGATAGGTAAAGGAAGTAAGAGTGTAAAAGACAAATCGATCTTCATGCTTGCCGTTAAAGCCGCTCACGGTGCCGAGCGCTGCCAATGAAATTTCATTTTCAATATTCCCGTTGTAATCGCTGACGAAGACACGGTGTGAAACATCTTTCATATACGTTAAGAAAAGTTTTTTTCCGGCTGTGCGGACGGAAGTGAGCGGCTCGTCTTTTTCAGGAACAATTGTTTTCCATTCTTTCGCGCTTGGATGCGCCGGATCGAAGAGTACAATTTTTCCGTTCGGCGCATCGAAGTTTGTAAAAAGAAGAAGCTTTTCTCCGATATTATCAATCACCCAAATAGTATTTTCGTACGATTCAAGCACAGGATGCCATCTTCCGCGTTTGCGCAGATCGCGAAAATATAATGCATTGCCGTTGCTGTTCCGTTTGGATTTTGATAACAGCATTATCCGTTCGTCTTCGGTAAAATCCGTACCGAAACTGATATACGGATCTTTTTTATCCTGCATCAGCACGTCATCCTTCTTTTGCGGCGTACCGATAATGTGGTAATACACCTTTTGAAATTCATTCGATGCAGAAAGTTTTTTTCCGGTATCCTTCGGCACATCGTAGCGGTTGTAGTAAAATCCGTTACCATGCCAGGTAATGCCGGTAAACTTTGCCCACTCAATTTTATCGCTCAATAATTTTTTTGTTTTTACATCCATCACGTAAATTTCCTGCCAGTCGCTTCCGCTTCTGGAAATACTGTACGCCGCCTTGGTTCCGTTTTTGTTAAACGAAAGTCCGGTCAGCGCCACCGTTCCGTCGTGCGAAAGTTTGTTCGGATCGAGAAACACCTGAGGCTTTGCATCCAGCGAACCGTAGCGCACATACAAAACACTTTGATTTTGCAAACCGTCATTTTTATAGAAAAACCAATTTTTCCCGGCGCGAAACGGCGCGGAAGCTTTCGGATAGTTCATTAACTTTTCTAATCGTGCTTTAATTTGGCTGCGAAACGGAATTTTTTCGAGATAAGAAAATGTAACGGCATTTTCTTCATTCACCCATTTTTTTACTTCGGCGGATGTATCCTGTTCAAGCCAGCGATACGGGTCGGCAATGCTGACGCCGAAATACGTATCCACAACATCAACCTTTTTTGCGGCGGGATAATGAAGAGGCTGTGCAAGAGCAATGCTGCCGAATAGAATTCCAGTAAAAAGTATTTTGAACATATTTTCTCCTTCATTTGAAATTATTTATTGAACAACTTTTAAAATCGGAAAATATTTTCCGTCGCCGTAATGCGAATCAAGAAGATTCCACGCGGCTGCGCCGTCTTCGGATTCAGGTTCGAGCAGATAAAAGACTATTCGCGAAAGAGGCTGTGTCATCGGAACAAGAATTGAATGGGCAGGAATGACTGCTGTGACAGTTTCAAACTGACCGTTTAAGGTCCGCATGGTATGTTTTTGAAACGGATAATTTGCCGGTTTATTTTCGGTAATTTGAAATTTTTGAACCGTCATTGTTTGAGTCTGCGCAGTTCTCGAATAACGGATTCCCTGCGCATCCAGCAGTCCCAAAAGATCGGAAAGCGAATCCGGAATAATGTATGCCGAAGGAACGGCTGCTTTTTTCTTTGCAATGGCTTTTTCAAATTCCGTCGTAACTATTTCGTGAATGCTGTCTTCATTCATTAAAAACATCACTTCGTTGGAATACGGATTTCGCACGCGAATCGGCGGCGCAAGAAGAACTTTCAATGCCGGATTTGACTCGGCAATTTCCGCCCTCACTGCAAGAGAATCCTGCTGAACGATGGATGAAGAAATTTCATCTGCCTGCGTTTCGAGTTTTCGAATACTCTCCGCTTGTTCGATAATAAGATCGAGAAGTGTTTCAACGAAATCTTTTGTTACGCGAATTCGCTCTTTGAATGGTATATACGAATACGCTTCGCTTAAAACGGAAAGACGATTTCTTAAGCCGACGTAATTGTGATTAAACCGCGGCTGATGCGCCCAAAAATAATATCCCGGTTTTCCGGCGGGAGTGCGTTCCATGTAATCGCCGTACGCGCGGGTGCGCCACTTTTTTTTCAGCATTCGTTTTGAAGCTTCAGGAAAAAATATTTTTTGCGAGAAGTTGTCAAGCTTCGGTTCAAGATTCGGATTGAGCGCGTAGCCGTACGTAAGCTGATATGCATGAAATGAGCCGTTGGTAGTGTGAAGGTCAACGGTTACGGCAGGATCGTATTCATTTAATACTTTTACAAACGAAAGAACTTCGGGCGATTCAAGTTTCATATGATCGCGGTTCAAATCGAGTCCCTGTCCGTTTTCGCGCGTTCCCATTCCGGCAACCGGTCCGTTTTGATATTCTCTGTTGTACAAAGAAATTTTATCGTTTCCATCGGCGTTAAAAATCGGCACCCAGAGAATGACGAGATGTTTTTTCCACTGCTGATGTCTGCCGTTTTTTATTTCGCGCAGAATCTGCAGCACCGCTTCTTTTCCTTCAACTTCACCGGCATGTATATTTCCCTGAATGTAAACACAAAGTTTCCCCGATTTTTTTACTGCTTCAGGAGAAGGGTTCGGCACATTGCCGTACACAATCATCGGAAGCCGCTTTCCTTCGGTAGAAACGCCGAGCGTTGTCATTTTCATATCGGTAGAATTTTTCAAAACCTCATTGAGAAAATTCATTACGTCTTCGTAGCGGGAAGTTTCTTCGTAATTTGTTTTTTCAGGTCTCGTAAGCTGCGAGAAGGAAAGCGAGAAGAGAAGAAAGAATATCAGTAAGTATTTCATAATAGTTTGTGAGATTTTAAGTGAAAGAAATTATTGTTCCATTGGCGGCGGCAAGATAATCCTGCGTCTGCATAATTATCGAATCCGTTAAAGAGCCGGCGTTGAAGGCGATGTTTTTGTTTTGCGTAACAGAAGAATCAATAAACAGCTTGAGATGAAGAATCGGTTTTCCGAACGGCGGAACGGACCCCGGAACCAAGCCGGTGAGCGAAAATAATTCTTCGGAAGAAGCAAAGCGGACGCTTTTGGCGTGAAAATACTGCTTAATTTTTTTTGAATCAACTTTCAACGCCGCGCTCAGCACCAGCAGAATAAATTCTTCACCCGTCTTCATCACAATCGCTTTGCCGCCGATTTTTATTTCTTCGACTCGCGCCCGCGCCGATTCTTCCGAAGTGAATGCCGGCTGGTGATGCACCGTGCGGAAAGAAATATTTTGCGCGCGTAAGAATGAGCAAATGTTTTCAAAAACTGTCATATTCCGGTTTTGTATTTTATGCTTTTTAAGATAAAGTTTTTCTTCGTATTTTTCATTAAACTTCTTCCATACAGAAAGAAAAATATTTATGAAACGAACGACCGTTGTTTTCTTCTTCACTGCTTTTTTTTCAGTTTCACTTCTCTCTCAGCAAAAAACGCTTACCATTCTGCACACGAATGATATTCACGCAAGTTTTCTTCCGCACGAAGCCTTTTGGATAAAAGAAAATCCGAAACCGCTTGTCGGCGGATTTAATGAATTATCATTTAAGCTCGACAGTCTTCGACGCGTAAAAGGAACAACAATTATATTAGACGCCGGAGATGTAATGACGGGAAATCCGATTACCGAATACCGGTATAAAGGGGCGGAAGGTGGCGCACTGTTTGAAATGATGAATCTCTGCGGCTACGATGCGTGGACGTTCGGTAATCACGATTTCGATCTTTCGCAAAATAATTTGAAAAGACTGACCGGTCTTGCTTCCTTTCCTTCGGTGAACGCAAACATTGTGAACAGCGAAGGAAAATTTTCGCTGAACAATACGCCGTACGTTATTGTGGAAAAGAACGGAATTCGTATCGGCATCATCGGAATTATGACGCAGAAATTATATAATCTTGTCAATCAAAATAATCTTGAAAATATTAAAGTGCTTTCGCCGGTTGAGACAACGCAAAAATATATTGATGAATTGACGCCGAAGACCGATATTATTCTCGCGTTGACGCATGAAGGCGTTGATGAAGATTCCATTCTTGCCGCCAATGTTCACGGTTTGCAGGTTATTGTCGGCGGACATTCGCATACGGGGCTGAAAAAACCGAAAATAGTCAACGATGTTATTATTGTGCAGGCAGGGTCGAATTGTGAAAATCTCGGCGTACTCGATCTTACCATTGAAAATCATACGATAGTAAAAAAATGGGGAACGCTGATTCCGCTGGATTATACAAGCGAGCGGCCCAAAACCAAACTTTCTACTTTTATTGATTCCGTACAAAATATAATCAACGCCGATTACAACGCCGTGATCGGCAATCTTCAAACGGACTGGAATCGTTCTGAACAGGAAAGCGAGATCGGAAATTTTATTGCCGACGCTCAGCGTGAAGAAGCGCATGCCGATATAGCGTTTATGAATAATCACGGCATAAGAAAAAATGTTTCTGCGGGACCGATAACGAAACGGGATTTGTTTGAAGTGCTTCCCTTTCGCAATGTGCTGGCAACGTTTCAAGTTACCGGAAAACAAATTCAGGAGATTGTGCGCCATTATATTTTAAAACATGCTTCAATCCAGACTTCCGGTATTCGATGCACATGGAAAAAGAATGGAAACGGCGGTATCGAATTTTTATCGTTCACGGTTAACGGAAAACCGCTTGATGAACAAAAGCAGTATATTGGCGCCGCCAGCGATTATCTTATCGGCGAATCAAAACGCTATCTCGGCATTGAAATTGAAAAACCAATCTTTTCAAACCTGACATTGTTTAACGCCGTTGAAAAAAAAGTTCGGCAGGAAAAAACAATTACTTCAAAAATAGAAAACAGAATTCAAGAAATACATTAATAACAAGGAGATATCATGAGTCAACACTTTCCAATTCTCATTATTACCGGAAGACCGGCAGCAGGAAAATCCGAAGTCATAGACTTTTTAAAAAAATGCGATCCGATTGTCCGCTTGGAAAAATTTCATATTGCAAACTTTGAAGAACTCGATGATTTTATTTACGTGTGGGAAACATTTGAGATTGACGATTTAATGACGCAAATGGGAAAAGAACGAATTTGGAGCGATGAAAAATATTGGTTTAAAGATGAATATATCTGGGATCTCTATATGAAACGCATGGCGCTGGAATATAAAAAGAAAGTGCTGAAAGATCCGGAGTATCATTCAAAGATGACGACGCTGGTAGAATTTGCGCGGGGAGGAGAAAACGGAATAGTGAATGCATTGTCGTTCCTATCGGATGAAATGCTAGAGAAGGCATCGTTACTTTATATCAAAGTTCCGTATGAAGAATCAGTAAGAAAGAACCGCAAGCGTGCCAGACCGGGAGAAGAAGATTCAATTCTTTATCATTCTCTGCCGGATGAAAAAATGGAATTCTATTATAAAATAAATGATTGGGAAAAGATAGAAAAAGCACATCCGACATATATTGAAGTCCGCGGACACAAAATTCCGTACGTGGTCTTTGAAAACATGCCAGAAAAAACTCACGATCCGAAATTGATTGAAGCAGAATTGGAGAGAATTACGAAGAAACTGTGGGAGATAAAAAAGTAAGACGAGAGTAAAGTAACAGCTCTGCGAATTTAAACAAATATTCGCAGAGCTGATTTTTTATTCAATATGTATTGTCGTTTCAAATAATTGAGCAATATTTTCTTTTTTAATCCTAAACCCGCTTCCGTGATCATGCGGGTTACCGTAATTTTTGCCGGAATTATATACGCCAATCCGAATATCAAACATAATATCTCCGCCTTCTAATGCCGATAAAAAATTTGAGAAAACGAAATTATGGTACACCGTTGCGCTTTTATAATGATAGAAATTGATGTTATGAATTTTCTTTTGCTCAGCCGCGACAACAATCATTGATTTCAATTTTAAAAGCGAGTTGTCTCGGTCAACCTTTAACTGCATATAATATTTTTTGTAAATAAGACTTTGTTTATTTCCAAAAATTGAGGCATACAGTTTCTTTAATTCGGGAAACTGCGGATCGCGCACTTCGCCGAATTTATCTTTTAGTATTGCGTTTGCACCGTCCGGATTTGTCGGCGATTTAGAAAATAATGTTATATAAGATGAATTAAATTCTCGTTGTGTTTTTACTTCAAATCCTTCAAAGTCCGGATCTTTTTTATTGTTTTCAGATACCCCTAAATGGTCTTCAAAGGTGTTCCCAATTCCGCCGTCTTTATTGTTGATGCGTTTATTCTTAACGAAACCCAATGCTTTAATTCTTTGGAATTCAGAAATTATTTTATTTGAATCGGGCATCATAAAGTTATTTGCTCGGAAGAAATTCTCTGGGAGCAATATTAAAAATCTTTGAAAGTTTAGAGATATGATTTAAATTATATTTGGAGGGAGAATTATTGCTTTCTACCTTTCCTATAAATCCGGGCGTAACGTCTAATTTTGATGCTAAATCAGCCTGTGAAAGATTTGCTTTTAGCCGTAATTCACGGACTTTATTGATAACAAATAATTCTATCTCTGTTTTTTGGGCATGTTTTTGTTTCATTCTATTTGATTTTAAATTATTTTGATTTATTATACACCTACCAATAGGTAAGTAAAACTATGATACATTCCGGTCTGCGTGCTGAGAATAGCTCTCTTCAAAAAAAGGTTATCGACCTCAATACGATATATTATGAATCTTGCTTAGAGACAATGAAGCGAATAGAAGATAATTATATCGATTTGGTAATTACTTCTCCGCCGTACAATATGAATTTACGGATTCGCAACGGACAATATTGTTCCAGACAGATCGTAAAAGAATTTAGCACAAAATATTCCGGCTTTGACGATAATCTTCCGATTGAGGAATTTTACAATTTGCACAGCAATATATTAGAAGAGCTTCTCCGCGTCAGTAAAATTATTTTCTATAACATTCAAATTGTTCCCGGAAGCAAGCGGGCTTTCTTTAAAATGATTGGTAAATATTCCGATTATTTAAAAGATATTATTGTGTGGGATAAAGGATTTGCCCAACCGGCAATGGCATCGAATGTTTTAAATAGACAAAGTGAACTGATTTTGGTTTTTGAAAGAGAAAATGCCATAAGCCGGCAGTTTTCAAAATGTAATTTTAAAAGAGGAACATTGGATGATATTTGGAAAATCGGCCGCGGTAAAAAAGTTGATAAAAACCACAGCGCTGTTTTCCCGGAGAAATTAGTTCAAACTGTTTTGACCAACTTTACAAATGAAAATGATATTGTCTATGATCCGTTTATGGGGACAGGCACCACAGGGTTTGTTGCCTCGCGCATGAACAGAAAGTGGATTGGCAGTGAGATTAATGCAGAGTATTGTAAAACCGCACTAAAGAGAATAAAAAGCAGCGAAGAATTATTTCTTTCGGTTGAATACGATAATGAAACAAAACCGAACAATGAACAGCAAATGCTGATTTTTGATAAGCCTTCGAAAATAAAATATGGTAAAACAAAACAAGTGAAGAAAAACAAAAAACGTTCCGCATAAACGGAACGTTTTGATTTTAAACTCATTGTAGTTTTTTTAGTTCTGCGTTTTCTTCGGAACAACCTTCCATAGTTTTATCATGAGAATCGCGCCGATAGCCGCAAATCCTATCATACTCGGACCCCAGGCGTGCCATCCAAAGTTTTCCAACATCCAGCCCATGCCTGTGCCGACGGCAGCGCCGCCGATATATTGCATTCCGTCAAACAGACCGGTTGCCGAAGCAGCAGCTCGCTGTCCGCCGAAATCCATTGAAGCCGTTCCCGAAAGCATTGAGTGCACCATACTGATGGCGAAGGAATTTAAAACGAAAGCAAAAATAATCCAATCAAGACTCGGCGATTTCCAGATAATGGCGAGGGAAATAATCTGCAGCGAATAGCCGATAAAGGCAACCGGCGGGCGGCGCGACTTGAATAAAAAATCTGAAACTGTTCCGGCGGCAAATGCGCCGATAACTCCGGCTATAACAACACTGAGCGCGCCGGTTTGAAAGACTACCGAATCTAACGCCAGATGCTGTGCCTCCTGCATATAGCGCGGAAACCATTGTTCAAAACCGTGACGGACAAAGCCCGTGCAAAATTCAGCCACCGCAATAGTCAGCGTTACGGGGTTGGTGAAAACTTTTTTCATTAAATATTTCATATCCACCGTTTCGGTATCGCCGCTGGTGGCATCTTCAGTATCAAACTGTTGAAATCCTGCTTCGTGCGGACGATCGCGGACAAATTGAAATGTTAAAATTCCCATCACAGCCATTATTCCTGCAGGAATAAAAAAGACCCATTCCCACGGAAGAAGCGCAACCGCAATTCCGCCGATAACAAAAATTAACACTCTGCCGCTTTGAATCATCGAGCCGAAAATTGCAGAGAAAACTCCGCGCTCCCGCACATGAAACCATCCGGAGTTCACTTTAATTAACGCCAGCGCGCTGTATGATTGAAAATACATATTCAGCGACCACACCGTAGTAAAATAGCCGATGAGTACGGTTCCTGTTCCAAGGAATCCGAGGTAGCCGCCGAAACCGAAAGCAAGATTGAAAACCACCGCACCGAACACGCCGATGAGCATTGCTTTTCTTCCGCCGATTCTATCGGCAATCGGTCCGTTAAACAGTGCGGAGATTCCGTAAATGGTTAATGCGGCGGTAATAATTGTTCCGATTTCCGTTTTATCCCAGCCGTATTTATCGGAGAGCGCTTTATTGGCAAACGAAAGATTATATCTTCCCATATACATGGCGGCGTACGTAAAGCCGAGTGTCAGCCAGTTAAGCGCGCGGCGGCGGCGGAATGCCGGTGAGTGAACAGGTCTCGATGAGTTTATCATAGCATTAAAGAAAATGAGTGTGAAAAAATATACGACACAACCTGTGAATTCTTGGTGATAAAGATAGAAAGAATTAAAGTAAGAAAAAAGAAAAGGAAAGAATTATTGCAGACGGGTTTTGTAGGAAAAACGAAGTTCTTCGGCAGCAAAAAATTTTTTATGCAGCGCCTGCATCTCTTGTAAAGTGAGTTTTCCTAAAAGGTTATGTTGTTCGTTCGGATCATTTTTTAAATCATACACTTCTTCAACTTTTTTATTCCCGCGAAGGGAAACAAGATATTTTATTGTGTCGCTGATGATTCCTTTGGTATCAATCATATCCATTCCGAACAACGGAATGATTCGTTCTTGTGCAAGAGGAGTAAAGAGCGATGTGCCTGCCGGCGTTAAATTCAGCAGCGAATCCTGAGCAATACCGAAGAGACTTAAAATTGTCGGAAAAAGATCGAGATGAGAAATATTTTTTGTTTGATTCATTGCCGCGGTTTGAATTTTATTCTTCGGAAAGGAGGGAGGGAAATACATCCACAGAGGAACGCTGATATCTTCCTGATACAATGTTTGTAAATGCCCCGAATGACCGTGCTCGTTAAACGCCTCGCTGTGGTCTGCGGTGAAGATAATAACGGTGGAATCAAGAAGGTGTAAGTTCGACAAAAGCGCAAAGTAGCTGCGAATAAGATTATCCTGTTCAAGCAGCGCATTATCATAACTGTTCAGAGATAATTTTTCCGCCGGAATAAATTGTGCAAATTGTTTTTCGGAAAGTTGATACGGATAATGCGTATTATTGAATTGAACAATACCGAAAAATTTTTCCTTTGATTTTGTCTCTAAAAACGAACGAACGGCCGGAAGCATTGATGCATCATTGACTCCCATATCGTTAAACGCGGGCAATGTTGTCCGTTCCCTGCAGAGAAAAGTATCGAGCATGCTTTCATAAACAAGATGAATATTGCTTACCCGCTTTACCACGATAAATGAGAAAGCAAAAAAGCAAAAACGCGAAATGTGGATAAATTTAGCAATTGCGTTACCACAATGAGTGAGAATTTATACAAATTTGATTTTAGCAGTTATTAATAACTTGCAAAATTTGCGCGGATTCACCAATTCTAAAACACGAATTTTGCCGAAAGTGCCAAAAGTGCCACACCGAAAGTGCCAAAGTCGCAAGTTAAAAGTCGCAAATTCTAATATGAGAACAAATATGAGAACAAAATTAATAAGTTATTTAAGATACATCGGAATTTCTATTGTTGCTCTCTACTTTTTAGAATTACTGGTTTTTCCTCTTTTCCATTTATGGTTATTTTATCTGTTTTGCTTTTGGAAAGTTTATCTACAATCCAATTGCCAAATATATCTACACCTTTTACCGTAATTCCTTTCGGCACATTCTTTGTAAAACTTTCGGCTAATTCTTCATCTGTTGTTTTTATTTCTATCTTCATTTGCTCTTTCCGCGTTTTAGTAAATTTAATTTTGCTGTTGTAATATTAACAGTAGTAAGAGCAGAGCGTAATTCTTTATTTTCTTCTCGCAATGTTTCAATCTCATCAAGCAAATAATTGCCTTTAATTCCTTCGTCGCCAGATAACAACCAATTTATATCACACCCAAGTTTAAGTAATTCAAGTAATAATTGACCGCCCGGCGTGCTTCTGTCGCCGATATATTGGCTCAAAGAATTTCTACCTTTGCCAAGCGCACGCTCAAGTTCCGCAACGCTTCCAAAATTCTTTTCTGCAAACAGTTTTAATCGCTCGCCAATCATATATGTAAAAATACATTCATTTTTATCTTGACAAATGTATGTAAATTTACATACATTAAACTGTCAATTAAATTTTCCACAACACAAACTACCACAATGCAACTAAAAAAACAACTCTACAACAGCGGCTTACGCCAAAACTTTGTTGCTCAAAAAGTCGGCATTTCGGATTCATATCTCACGCGCATTCTCAACGGCACACGCACACCAAAAGACCAATCAATTATAGAAAGGATTAAAAATGCAATCGAAAACAAAAAATAATCCAATCAAAATCATCAACGCGCACATCTCGTTGGAGAAAGAAAAACTACAACCAAAGAGAAAAGAAAGCATTTACCAAAAAATTAAAATTCTCTTTTTACGCATAAAATTAAAACGACAGAAAATTCAAAGAAGATACCTTTTAAAAAAACTCATCAAGGTTCTTGAAGACGTAAAAACGTGGGATACGGAAAAACAAAAACAAGTCGTAAAAATTTTACAACAAAAAAAACTGAAGAACCTATGATACAAGTCGAAGAATACATTCAACAAACAGGAACGCCACGCAGAACAGCGTTTCGTAAAATCGCAAGCGGTGAAATTCCTTCCGTGTTTGTCAACGGTAGAAGAATTGTTATTCAAAAAATCCCATCGCTCTCAAATAAAGAAAAAAAAACAATCATCAAATCCGTGCGTGCGGAATGTGATGCAATGATTCTTTCTGCCGATTTGAACGACAAAGCGGAAACAGTTTCCCGCGTTGAAGAAAAAATTAAATATTGGAACGCGCAGGGAATTGTTATTAAAGGATACAATCCGAAATCTATTTACAGAAAAATCGGAAAAGCGAAAGCGCACGGCAAACTTCAACGCCGCACACGCGCAGACAAAGGCGCAATAAAAAATGAGTTG